>JAKFYO010000219.1 GCA_021730825.1 Hyphomicrobiales bacterium | reverse complement strand
TGGGTGTGCGCCATGTGCTCGAGGACAAGCGCCCGGACCTCGTACTTTCCGGCATCAACCGCGGCCAGAACCTCGCGGAAGACGTGATCTATTCCGGCACCGTCGCGGGCGCGATGGAAGGCACCATCCTCGGCATTCAGGCGATTGCACTGAGCCAGGCCTATGGCCCTACGACGCGCGATAAGCTCGGCTACGACACGGTCGAGGCGTTGGCGCCCGAGCTTCTGAAGAAGCTTCTGAAAGACCCGCTGCCGGTCGGCGTCTTGCTCAACATCAATTTCCCGGATTGCCCGCCGGATGAAGTCAAAGGTGTAGCAATCACGACGCAAGGCCGCCGCGACGCCGAGTTGCTTATGGTCGATAAGCGGCTCGATGGCCGTGGTTTCCCGTATTACTGGATCGGCTTTCAGCGCATCAAGCGCACCTTCTCCGATGGCAGCGATCTGTCCGCGATCGAGCGCAAGATGATCTCGGTGACGCCGCTGAAAATCGACCTCACCGACAAGCCTTTCATGACCAAGTTAGCCGCCATGTTCGATGCGAGCGAACTGACCAACTAGGCGGCCCAGGGAGTTTTCTACGCGGATGGCGGACCGCAACAGGCGCGACGAGGAATTCGAGCGCAGAAACGCGGAAGCGCGAATGGAGTTTTTGCTCTCCATGCGCCGCCGCGGCATTCGCGACGTGAAGGTTCTGCGCGCGCTGGAACAAGTCCCGCGCGAGATTTTCGTCGAGGCCGAGCACGGCGGTTTGGCCTATGCCGATCAGGCGCTGCCGATCGACTGCGGCCAGACCATCAGCCAGCCTTACGTGGTCGCGACCATGACCGAGGCGCTCGACGTCGAACCGGCCCACAAGGTGCTCGAAATTGGCACCGGCTCCGGTTACCAGGCGGCGGTGCTCGGCATGCTCGCGAAATCGGTCGTCACCATCGAGCGCTACCGGACGCTGGCGGATCTTGCCTCCGCGCGGCTTCGCGTTCTGGGCCTGAAAAACGTCGCGGTCCGGATCGGCGACGGCAGTTTTGGCGCACCCGATGAAGCGCCGTTTGACCGCATCATGGTCACGGCAGCCGCCGAAACCGTTCCGTCGGCGCTCGTCGATCAGCTAGGCAATGGCGGCCGCATGATTGCGCCCGTAGGCCCGCAGAACGGTGTCCAGGCGTTGCGGCTATTCACGAAAAGCGGCGGTAAAGTCGAGCATCTCGACCTGATGTCGGTCCGCTTCGTGCCGCTGGTCGAGGGCAAGGCCGCGGCCCTGTAAGCGGGCCCGCGCTTCTTAACCTTTGGCGGGGGCAGCGAAATTTCGTCCGAACCCCGTTTTTCTTAAGTCTGCGTTTACCGGACAGAGCCTATTCCTCAGGCGTGTTGTTGCGTTCTGAGTGAGTAGTGATGCGTACAAATTTGATGCGCTTCCGGGGAGCCTTGCTCGCCCGCTGTACCGCTGTCGCCGCCATTGGCGCCTTTGCTGCCGCTTGCAGCTCCGATGTGACGCGGTTTGACTCCAATCCGTTCAGCAACCGGCAGGATACGACGGCGTCGATCCCGCAGCAGCAGAACAATAGCCAGATGCAGGCCCAGGTGCCGGGTCACCAGTTGCAGCAACGAAATCATGTCGAGACGCAGCCGCTGAGCAATCCGCAGCAGCCGCCCGTCGCGAACTATCGTCCGAATACGCTGCCCGCATCGCCCGCGCCGCAGGCGAAGACCAATCAGTTGAACGCGCCGCGCACGACTGCGGCCGTGAACGTCAACGACTGGTCATGGGATGGCGGCCGCGCTGTGACCGTCGCGCAGGGCGAAACCGTTTATTCGATTTCGCGCAAGCACAACGTACCGGCGGAAGTTATCCTGCGTGCGAATAATCTTCAGAGCGCGAGCATGATCCAGCCGGGTCAGCGCATCGTGATCCCGGTTCGCCGCAACGCGAACGCGCCGACGACCCAGAACACGCCGGTCGCAAGCGCGCCGATGAATACGCACACGACCGCATCAGGCGATACGATCTATTCGCTGTCGCGCAAATACAAAACCACGCCGCAGGCGATCGCGAATGCGAACGGCCTGACGCTGTCGACGCAGTTGAAGATCGGCCAGCAGGTCAAGATTCCGTCGGGCTCTCCGATTGCAAACACTCCGGCGCCGCAGCAGTTGCAGAAGAACGTGCAGACCGTTCCGCAGACGCCGCAACCGCAGCAGGTTGTGCAGAACGAGAATGTTCCGTCACCCGAGAATGTTGGCGTTGTTCGTCCGAACACGCCGCCCGCGGTCAACGATGCGCCGCGCGCACAGAATAATGGACCGAGCTTTCATTGGCCTGTTCGCGGCAGAATTCTCTCGGCCTACGGCAAGAAGCCGAACGGCCAGCAGAACGACGGCATCAATGTTTCCGTGCCGGAAGGCACGCCCATCCGCGCTTCAGAAGACGGTGTCGTGGCCTATGCCGGCAACGAACTGAAGGGCTTCGGCAATCTCGTACTCGTCCGCCACGCGGACAACTGGGTCACGGCTTATGCTCATCTCAGCACGCTCGACGTGAAGAAGGATCAGAAGGTCAAGCGTGGCGATATCATCGCGCGTGCGGGCCAGACCGGCGGCGTAACCTCTCCGCAATTGCACTTCGAAATCCGCAAGGGTTCGAGCCCGGTCGATCCGGAAAAGCACCTCTCCGGAATCTAATTCCGCTTAGAAGTTGATGACGCGAACTGTGCGCCCCTGTGTCGAGCAGGTCGGCGCATACGCGTGTTGATCCAACCGGCAATCGTTCGGCCCGAGCTTGCGGGAGTTTTCGCCTGCCGTGGTCTGTACGGGGTTCGATACGGCGGTGGCTTCGCTTGGTGCAGGCATCAACGCAATCACGATCAGGAAGAGCACAATGATCCCGCTGAAGATGAGAAGCCGGGGGTAAAGCGAAAGAACGTCCTGCATGGTCTTGTGCCCGCCTTAGAAGCCGTATCGCCCTCTAACGCGAGCTGCCGCCTGAAGTTCCTAGGGTCCGCCAAAAATCTGCCACGGGAACCACGGGAAGACCGTATCCGTGGCAATACCGAGCGCGATGGCGCCGCAAATAGCGCCGATCCAGAGCGCGTAGTTCTTCAAACCGAAATAGCAGGCCGGAACGACGAACAGCACAAAGTAGATTGTTCCGAGCACAATACCGATGAGTTCAAACCCATCGCGCCGGCTCGACGGTATCTGCCACCACCAAAGCCAGATACCGAGGTAGAACACGGTTCCCACAAGTGCCGACAGAAGTACGAAACCGCGCAGCAGAAGCTGCCGGTTCCGTTGCAACTGTTCGGGCGAGGGATCGGTCACGGCGGGTTATTTTGCCCGGCCGTCGCAGCCCTCGGCGGTGACGCGGCATTCGCCCTGGCGATCGCGACCGGCGGTCTCCTCGCAGCGCTGCGTGGATTCCCGGCGAGCGCCCGCGAGGGTATCGGCGATGGCCCATCCTGCGCCCGGAGTTCCGGCCTGCGGATCGAGTGCAACGGCTACGCACTGGTCTTTGAAAGTGCGGATGAGTTTGCATAGCTGGCGGGTCGCCGGCGGCGCGTCCTGCGAATTCTGACACTCGCGAAGCGCGCGATCCTCGGCCTCGGTGTCGGTTTTGAAATTGTAGGAAATTCCGCTCGAGTAGCCGTCTCTTGCAACGTCATTAGGCTCGGCAACGGCGATAGCGCCGGCAGCGAAAGCAGAAGACATGGAGGCAAGCATGCCGAAGATCGTTGCCGCAGCGAGAAGTTTTTTCATTTGCACTTACCGGTGATCGTTGATTGAGAATTGAAAGTCGAGATTTTACTTCGCGGTCCCGTCGCAGCCGCCGTTGATGACGCGGCATGCATGTCCACGGTTGCCGGCGGTTGCGCGGCAGTTTTCGAGCGCGGTGCGTTCGGCTTCAGCCTTGGTCGGTGCGATGGCATAGCCGGTGCCGGTCGCGCCCGGTTCAACGTCGAGCGCGATCGTCACACACTGGTTGGCGAAGCTGCGGAAGGTTTTGCAAAGCGTGCGGACGGCTTCGGTGGCATCGGCCTTGTGACGGCACTGCTCGAATGCGCGAGCCTGCGCCACGTCCTCGTTGGATTGGTTGACCGACCATCCGGAGGCAAAGCCTTCGGCCAGATCCCTCGGTTCGCCGATGACGAGCGCGCCTGCGGCGAATACAGGCGACGAAAAGGTGAGAGTAACGAGCAGGCCAGTGACCGCGAAAAAGCTCTTCATGACAGCGCCCCAAACGCCTCTAAAACAAAGCGGAATAGCCAAGCCTAGCTTTCATTGAAGCGACCGCGCAAGAACGCAGCGGCTACCCCCCATAAGAGATAGCCCTTTTGGACGGACCGCCGAAGCGCATTACACGGTCTCGCGAGGACGCCGTGTCGCGGAGACGTTCGCATCGAATTGGAAGATAGAGCAACGCCTGTAGTGCGGGGGTGTGGAAGCGATGGCGATGAAGGTTGCGGCAATCGGGCTGGCGCTGTTGGTATGCGGCTGCGCCCAGGTCACCTCCGAGAATCCATCGCTGAACGCCACGGCCGAAACGCGCTGCATGGAGTTCAGCCGGATCGCAAATGATATGACGACAACGGCCTATCGTCGTGCCGCGGCGGGCGAGCAGCTCAGAGCGCAACGCTGTCCGGGCTACCAGTAGCGCTGAGACGCGCTGCATGACCTTACCGGTTCATAGCCCCACAAAATTTCCATTCGCATGGGAACATTGGGCGCGGCCCGTGAGAGGTGCCGCGCCCAGTAAACTAAATCCTGCCCAGTAGTACGAGGATCAGCAGGATCACGACAACGAGGCCGAGGCCGCCGCCGCCGTAGTAGCCGGTGCCGTAGAACGGGCCGCCGCCAAGACCTGAAAAGCCGCCGAGCAGAATGATGACCAGAATGATCAGAAGGATGGTGCCTAAAGACATCGCGTAGCCTCCGTTAGCCTCTCCTACAAAAAGAAAACCCGGAGGCGAGGCGCGCTCCGGGTTTTTGATGTCGGCCGCCCGGGGGGAAGGCGTTGCTCGACAGGCATGTAATGCGCAGGCCGTGCAGAGGTTCCTGCTCACGCGAGATTTATTTGTATGTGATCAACGGGAGCCGCAAGGGAACCCGGCGGTTGGTGCCGCGTTAGATTGCCATGCGAGTCCACGAATATTGCCAGACCAGCGCGGTCGAAGCCGTAAACAAGGCGAACGATCCTGCGCTTCCTCACGCAGCCCGCGTCGAGTGGGCGCGTATTGCGAAAGTCTGGCAGGACGTCGCGCAGCAGTACAATCTGCGCGCAGCAGTACAATCTGATTGAAGATCTAGTCACCGTAGTTCAGGTCGGCCAAGGCGGACCGGGGCCGAACGATACGGTTCACTAGTCAGTCGTCCTTTCCGTTTGCCGCAAGGCGGCACTTCCACATCCTGACGTAGCGTCAACTCACTTTGCTTCGCGTGCAAGCTTGAAGCGGGCTATAGCTGTTCGCGGCAGGGGTGATCGCAATGGCTGGACGCGTCTTTTATGGCTGGTGGATCGTCGCGGCCTGTCTTGTCATTGCGATCCTGAGCTGGGGCTTGGGAATTTTCGGCGTTGGCGTTTCGATCTATGCGATCTCCCAGACGAGAGGCATTTCCGTAGGCGCCATTTCGACAGCCTTCACGGTTTCTGCAATTCTTTCGGCAATCGCAACGTTCTTCGTCGGCCCGCTGATCGACCGCTACGGCCCGCGTCCGGTAATGGCGCTTGGCGCGATCACGATGGCGGCAGGTCTTGCACTCATCGGGCAGGTGCAGACGCTTACGCACGCTTACGGCGCATTCATTTTGTCAGGCCTCGGTAATGCGTGCCTTTCGGTGACAGCGATCACGGCTGCGATCTCGCCGTGGTTCGAGAAGCATCAGGGCCGCGCGATGTCGTCGGCGATGCTGGGCGCTTCCGTAGGCGGCATGAGCTCGACGCCGATCCTCATCTTTGGCGTCGAGAAGATAGGCTTTCCCGCGACCATGCTTTGGGGCGCGGGTCTGATGCTCGCGATCGTGCTTCCGCTCGCGCTCTTTGTTATGAAAAGAAGCCCGGCCGATCTTGGACTTTATCCCGACGGGGAAACAACGCACGCCAAGAACGAGCTAGCGGCGCCGCGTTCCTTCAGCCGGGCAGAGGCGATAAGGACCGCCGCTTTCATCTCCCTTGTTGTTGCGTTTTCGCTGGGCTTGGGCGTGCAGGTCGGATTTCTTACGCATCACGTGACGCTTTCGGTGCCTTTGCTTGGCGCAAGCGGCGCTGCCTTCATCGTTTCGGTCACGGCGATTGCTGCGTTTCTCGGCCGGGTCGCGCTTGCGCGCTGGGCCGATCAAGTGGACTTGCGGGTGACTTCGGCGATCGTACTTTGTGTCGCGGCGATTTCGCTGGAAGCGATTGCGGCACTTCCGCTGGTATGGGTGCTGATCGGCGCAAGCGTTGTTTACGGTTTAACGACGGGCAACGTGACGTCACTGTCGCCGATTATCGTGCGGCGCGAATTCGGAGCGGCGGCCTTCGGTGCGATCAACGGGGCCGCCTGGATGGTGATCGGAATTGCCTGCGCACTGGGCCCGGCGATGTTCGGATGGCTCTACGATTACTTTGGCGGTTACACGGTTGCACTGCACATAGCGGCGGCGCTCGACCTGATTGCCGCCGTAATCGTTTACGCCGGACGCCCCCGGAAATCGCTTTCATAAGTACAAACGTGAAATTTTACGCGTCATTATCCAGACGCAATTTTTGAATTCGTTATGCTCTCGCATCTCCGGAATCATTCCGGGGGCGATGGAGGAATACCGAATGCGTACGATCATTCTCGCTCTGGCGCTGACCTTCGCGGCAACGACCGCGCACGCGCAGGCGACTTGTTCTGCGGAAGCCGATACGAAGAAGCTCGCTGGCGCCGCCAAGTCGAGCTTCCTGAAGAAATGCGAAACCGATGCCAAGGCCGCTTGCGATAAGAAGGCAGCGGACCAGAAGCTCTCGGGCGCAGCCAAAAACAGCTTCACCACGAAGTGCGTGAAAGACGCCGTGTAAGCGACTTCGATTTTTTATGAAGAGGCGCCGGGTGGAAACGCCCGGCGTTTTTCTTTTAGGACACGCGCACCATGCGCTTGCCGCGATTGTCTCCGTTCAAGAGACCGATCAACGCCTTCGGCGTGTTCTCGAGACCTTCGAGGATGTCTTCCTGCACCTTCAGTTTGCCGGAAGCGACCCAGCCCTGAAGTTCTGCGACTGCCTTCATCGCCTGATCGTAGTAATCCATCACGATGAAGCCTTGCACGCGCAGCCGCTTCACAACGATGAGCCCCGGCACGCCGCGCGGACCGGCGGCGGGTGCCGCGCCATCATAGGCGGAGACTGCGCCACAGCACGCGATGCGGCCGTGATTTTTCATCTGTGAGAGACAGGCTTCGAAAATATCGCCGCCGACATTGTCGAAATAAACGTCGATGCCATCGGGGCAGGCGGCTTTCAGCGATTTGAAAACCGGGCCGGCTTTGTAATCGACCGCTTCATCGAACCCGAGGTCGGATTTCAGCCAGTCGCATTTCTCTTTGCCGCCGGCGATGCCGACGACGCGGCAGCCTTTGATCTTTGCGATCTGGCCGACCAGCGAGCCGACCGAGCCTGCTGCAGCAGAGACCACAACCGTTTCGCCTGCTTTCGGCTGACCGACATCGAGCAGACCGAAATAAGCGGTTAGACCCGCGACGCCATAGACGCTGAGCAGGTTCGACATCGGCTTGATGTTCGGAACCTTCAGGAGTTTGCGTCCGGGAAGGGACGCATATTCCTGCCACCCGGTGTCCGCGAACACGAGGTCGCCCGCTGCGAAGTTAGGCGCCTTGCTTTCCATAACTTCGGCAATCGCGCCGCCCGCCATGACCGAGCCTGCACCGACCGCTTCGCGGTAGGTAGCGCCCTGCATCCATGCGCGGTTGGCCGCATCGAGTGAGATGAGGCGAACCTTGAGCAGCACTTCGCCGTCCTTCGGCGAAGGCATCGCGCCTTCCTGCAGCTTGAAATGTTCGGGTCCGAGTTTTCCCTTGGGCGTTTCGGCGAGCAGGATCTGGCGGTTCATATGATCTGTCTTTCTATGGAAGTTTCACACCCAGCCGGCCGGCGAGGTCTTGCACGAATTGCCAGGCAACGCGTCCCGAGCGCGAGCCGCGTGTCGTCGACCACTCCAGCGCTTCGCGCCGAAGTTGCTCGGCCTGGATCGGAATTTTGAAATGCGAAACGTAGCCGTTGACCATCGCCAGATACTCATCCTGTGAGCAACGGTGAAAGCCGAGCCAGAGACCGAAGCGATCCGAGAGCGAAACTTTCTCTTCGACCGCTTCGCCGGGATTGATCGCGGTCGAGCGCTCGTTCTCCACCATCTCGCGCGCGAGCAGATGACGGCGGTTGGAGGTTGCATAAAGGATGACGTTGTCTGGACGGCCTTCGACACCTCCGTCCAGCACAGCCTTCAGCGATTTGTAGGACGTGTCGCCGCCGTCGAACGAGAGGTCGTCGCAGAATACGATGAAGCGGTCCTTCGCCCCGCGCAGAAGGTTCATCAGGGTCGGCAATGACTCGATGTCTTCACGGTGAATTTCGATCAGCTTCAGGTTTTTGGTCTGCGCGTTGATCGACGCATGAACCGCCTTGACGAGCGATGACTTGCCCATGCCGCGCGCACCCCAGAGAAGCGCATTGTTTGCGGGCAGGCCTTTCGCGAAGCGCTCGGTGTTTTCGACCAGCGTATCGCGCATCCGGTCGATGCCCTTGAGCAGCATCATCTCGACCCGGTTCACTTTCGCAACCGGGTCGAGCCGCTTCTGCGCGGCGTTCCAGACGAAGGCTTCGGCCTTGGCGAAATCGGGGGCTTCAACCGCAGGCGGCGCCCAGCGGTCCACGGCTGCCGCCACGCGCGAGAGTGCGTCGGCTAACATGCCCAGAATCGTGTCGGAGGAGGCGGGTCGGTTCATTTCGGCTTCCTTGTCATGGCGGCATAGCGCGGCGGCTTTGCCGCAGGCAAGACAAGCGCTCCTAAAGGCCTAATAAGCCTTTCCATGGCTTAGAAAACGCCCGATTCCGTTGCAATCCGGTCCTCCGCAAGTATAGTCCCGGCCGATTTGGCGGCCCGGACTTTCCGGCCCTGCCGCCCACCTAGAAGCCCCGAGGAGGCCATGT
>JAKFYO010000275.1 GCA_021730825.1 Hyphomicrobiales bacterium | reverse complement strand
GACGCGGATGGATATTGCCGAGCTCCATGCCGACGCGGTTCGCTATCACCGACTTCTCGCCGCAGGTATTCACGAACAGAAGATATTTCTGGCGGTTGTCGAAGAAGCGGAAGTTACGCTGCGGGTCGTCGCCTTCGTCGCCGGAAGGCGGCGCAGGCGGCATCGAGGAAATCGGCCGGGGAGGAACCGGCCGCTCGATCACCGCGCCGCGCGTTGCGGGCACGCTCTCGTGCATAAAGGAGCGAATCCGGTCGAGGGTCACCGTCGTAATGCGTCCGCCGTCGCGAAGACGGGTGACAAGCTTGCCGTCGTTCACCGCGCGGCGGCCGAAAGTCGATTCCGCAAGACCCGCGCGGCGGCAGTAATCGGAGATTTCCTGGAGTATTTCTTCGGCCTGCATGGACCTGATGTTCCGGCTTGTTCGTTTCCCTTTGCGCAGGCTGTTTTTCGCCCTTTCGCATGCACAAAGCAGACGCCCGAAGCCCGTATTGGTCAACCTCAAACTAGCCCACCTTAATCGTGGGCTGCAGTAGTGGGCAGTTTGCCCATAAATAAACTACAATAATATCAGATAGATAATGCGAGACTGAGTGGGATATTAACTTGCCCACCTTCTGTCGGAGTTCCAATACTCCATGTCGCGGGGCCATTGCCCACTTGCGTTTATGCAGATTCGCGATGGCTGATCTTTCGCCAAATTGGCGCGCTATTGGCGTAGACTCACCGGTAACAGAACAAGGTCATCCGCACGAAGATGAAGTTGCCTCGCCTGTTCTCTGCATCCCTGCTCGCATCTGGCGCGCTCTGCGCGTCCCTGTCGCTTTCACAAGCAGCCGACACCGCGAAAACCGAGCACGTCACCGCTCGGCTGGTATCGGATGCGCGCTCCGTCGAAGCGGGCGCTATCATCACCGTCGGCATTCATCAGCGCATCAAGCCGCGCTGGCACACTTATTGGCAGAACCCCGGCGACGCGGGCATGGCGACCACCATCGCCTGGACGCTTCCCGCGGGCGCAAGCGCTGGCGAAATCCTCTGGCCCGCCCCGAAACGCATCATGGTCGGGCCGGTTGCGAATTACGGCTACGAAGACGAAGTCACGTTGCTGACCAAGATCAAGCTCCCTGAGGACTTGCGCACCGGCGACACATTCCCGATCCGCGCAGTCGTCGATTGGCTCGTCTGCGAAGAGATCTGCATTCCAGAGCAAGTGACGCTCGAACTCGCGCTGCCCGTGATGGCAAAAGGTTTTTCGACCGGCATCAGCATCCGCGAGATCGAATCCGCGCGCACGAAGCTGCCGGTAGAGAATGTATGGCCGTTCACGGCCGCCGTGAAAAACGGTCGCATCGAACTCATCGCCGCCTCTTCCGAAATTTCGCCTTCGAAAATCGCAAGCGCGCATTTTTTCGCAAGCGACTGGGGCGCGGTAAAACATGCCGCTGAGCAGCCTCTGCAAGTCAAAGACGGCGAGCTTTCGCTCACCCTCGATCCTTATGACTCGAAAGTGCCGCAGACCTTGCGCGGCATCCTCGTTCTGAACGAACGCAGCGGCAGTGCGACGACGCAACAAGTCTATGCGGTCGAAGCGCCGCTCACAGGCACGCTCGCCGCACAAAGCAACTTTGCCATGCCGGAGATCGGCCTAGCTACCGCGCTCTTCTTTGCGCTGCTGGGCGGCATCATTCTCAATTTGATGCCCTGCGTTTTCCCCGTGTTGTCGATCAAGGTGCTCTCGCTCCTCAATCACTCGCGCATGGGCTACCGCCAGCGCCACTTTCACGGGCTTGCCTATGCCGGGGGCGTTCTTGCCTGTTTCGGCGTGTTCGCGGCTATCGTGCTCGCCTTTAAGGCAGGCGGCGCGGAGCTCGGCTGGGGTTTTCAATTTCAGTCGCCGCTTTTTGTACTCTTTCTCGCCTATCTCATGTTCATGGTCGGTTTGAGTCAGTCCGGCGTCGTCGCGTTCGGAAATTCTTTCTCGCGCCTCGGCGCTTTCGGCGGCAACGACGGCTACGCGACGAGCTTTCTCGCGGGCGCGCTCGCAGCCGTGGTTGCAACACCCTGCACCGCGCCGTTCATGGGCGCGGCTCTCGGTTTCGCGGTGAGCCAGCCTGCACCCGTGCTGCTCTCGATTTTCTTCGCCTTGGGTCTTGGGCTCGCGCTGCCTTACCTCGTTCTTTGTTATTGGCCGGCACTCCTGCGCTTCCTGCCGCGCCCCGGCGCGTGGATGGAGCGCCTGAAGCAACTGCTTGCCTTCCCGATGTATGCGACCGCGATCTGGCTCGTGTGGGTGCTGGCGCAACAGGCCGGCGCGAATGCGGTCGCCGCAGCACTCGGCGGCATGTTGCTGATCGCGTTCGGTGCGTGGCTTTTTGCTTCAACGGGTAAAAGCTGGCGCCTCGCGAATTATTCGCTTTCCCTCGCAGCCATCATTGCTGCCGTCGCTATCGGCATCTTCTTCGTGAAAGATGCGACAGCACCCGAACAAGCCGCCAATCCGAACGCACGCTACGAGACGTTCACGCCGACGCGGCTCGATGATCTCCGCGCGCAGGGGCGCCCGGTCTTCGTCAATCTCACCGCCGCCTGGTGCATCACTTGTCTTGTGAACGAGCGGGTCGCGCTTGAACGCGCCAACGTAATCTCCGCTTTCGAGAATGCGAATGTCGCTTACCTCAAAGGCGACTGGACCCATCGCGATCCGGCGATCACGCAGATGCTAGCGAAATTCGGGCGCAATGGCGTCCCGCTTTATGTGTTCTACCCGGCCGGTGAAACTTCGCAGCCGGTCGTGCTGCCGCAAATCCTGACGCCTGAAATTGTCTTGCGTGAAATTGCTCAGCCGAAAACCGCCCGCCTCGAACATTAGAAAAGGGAGAAAAGCATGATCAAGAAACTGATTGCGACAGCCGCCCTCACCGCAGCCTTGGCAATTCCCGCCTTCGCTTCGCCGCCAATCGGCAAGGAAGCGCCGAATTTTACCGCTCGCACCGCGGACGGAAAAACCGTCGATCTGAAATCGCTGCGCGGAAAAATTGTGGTGCTGGAATGGACCAACCACGATTGTCCTTATGTGCGCATGCACTACAACGCGAACAACATGCAATCGACGCAGAAGGACGCGACCGCGCAGGGCATCGTGTGGTTGCAGATCATCTCCTCGCCTCCCGGCAGGCAGGGTTTTCTCGAAGGGCCCGCCGCGATCAAGGTGAATGCCGAGCGCAATGCGGTTCCGACGAACACTGTTCTCGACCCGGACGGCAAGATCGGCTCGCTCTATGGTGCGCAAACCACGCCGCATATGTACGTGATCGATGCAAGCGGCACGCTGGTCTACAAAGGCGGCATCGACAGCATTCCGTCCTCTCGCGCGGACTCGATTCCGAAGGCCGTGAATTATGTACGCGAAACGCTGGGCGCGCTTGCCGCGAACAAGCCCGTGCCGAACCCCTCGACGCGTCCTTACGGCTGCACGATCCACTACGGCTCGTAAGCGCTTAGAGCGGCTTCCAAGCCCAAAGAAGAAGCCGGCGCTCAGGAATGGGCGCCGGCTTTTAGTTTGGAGGTAAGGGTCATTCTTGCGAATGACTCGCAGGAAGCTTGACTTCCATAGCCCAAAAGCGCACCTTCCTGCAAGTCGTTCGCATTTGCAGGAAAGGAAAGCTTTTGCGCCATGCTTTTTCAGCGGTGGTTTTCGCCGCGATCGTTTCGCTTGCTTGGCCCGCCCAGGAAGCAACAGCACAACAAAAGCCGCTCCGTGTCGTGACCACCGTTTCGATGCTGGCTGATACCGTCCGCGCCGTTGGCGGCAACCGCGTCGAGGTGACGAGCCTGCTTGGCGAAGGCGTCGATCCTCATACCTACCGCCCCACGCGCGCGGATATTGCACGGCTAAGCGCTGCCGACTTCGTGGTCGCCAATGGCCTGCACTTGGAGGCGCAACTCGACGAAACGCTAAAAGCCCTCGCCCGCTCCAAGCCCGTGTTGTTTGCGGCAGAGAAAATTCCCGCCACGCAGTTGCTCGCGGACGAAGAATATAAAGACCGCAAGGACCCGCATGTATGGATGGACCCGAAACTATGGTCCATCGTCGTCGAAGCGGTGCGCGATGCGCTGATCGCGCGCGATCCTGCGGGCCGCACGACTTTCGAAGCCGGCGCTAAAGCCTACCTCGCCGAAATCCAGCGTCTCGATGAATACACGCAAAAGATTCTGAAAACTGTGCCGGAAGCCTCGCGCGTGCTGATTACCGCGCATGATGCCTTCAGCTATTTCGGCCGCGCCTACGGCTTCGAAGTGGAGGGCATCCAGGGACTTTCGACCGAGAGCGAAGCCGGACTGAAGCGGATCGAAGAACTGGTCTCGCTTCTGGTCGCGAAAAAAATCCGCGCCGTATTCGTCGAAAGCTCGGTGCCCGAGCGCAACATCCGCGCGCTTGTCGAAGGCGCGCGTGCGCGTGGCCATCAGGTGATCGTGGGCGGCGAGCTTTATTCTGACGCCCTTGGCGCGCCCGGCAGCTATGAAGGCACGCTGATCGGCATGCTGGACCATAACGTAACCGCGATCTCGCGCGCACTCGGCGGCGAAGCGCCGCCGCGCGGGCTGAATGGCAAGCTCAAGGCCGGAAGCTGAAGTGCTGGCCCCACTGCCATCGGACCGCGTATCTTCCGGCGTCATGCCGATTCCGCCGCTCGCCATTCGCGATCTCACCGTGCAGTACGGCGGCCGTACCGCGCTTCAGCGCTTCACGTGGAATGCACCGGAGCGCGGGCTGGTCGCGATCGTCGGACCGAACGGCGCGGGCAAATCGAGTTTGCTTAAGGCCGTGCTCGGTCTCGTTCCGAAAGCCAGCGGCACCGCGGAGATTTTTGGGCAGCCCGTTTCCGAGCAACGCGACCTGCTCGCCTATGTCCCGCAACGCGCGAGCGTCGATTGGGATTTTCCTGCGACCGCCGCCGATGTTGTCGCGATGGGGCTTTATCGCAACATCGGATGGCTGAAGCCGTTGCGTACCTCGGATCGGGCAAGCGCGCGCAAATACCTCGACATGGTGGGTTTGAGCGAATTCGCTGACCGGCAGATTGGCGCGCTCTCAGGCGGCCAGCAGCAGCGCGTATTCCTCGCCCGCGCACTCGCGCAACAGGCGAAGCTTTTTCTGCTTGATGAGCCCTTCGCAGGCGTGGACGCCGTAACCGAAGGCGTGATGACGAAAGTCTTCCGGGATTTACGGGACTCCGGCGCGCTCGTAATCGCCGTCCACCACGATCTTTCGAGCGTGAAGGACATTTTCGATCACGTCGTGCTGCTGAACCGCGAACTGATCGCAAGCGGCCCGGTAGCGGCTGCGTTCACACCCGACAATATCGCCCGCACCTATGGCGTGCCGCTCTCGCTGAACTCCGGACAATGAACGACCTTCACTCGCTCGTTTCCATTCTCCTGCTGCAGGCCGGATATAACACCATTGTCGTGATGCTTGGCGCAGCCGCACTCGGTGCCGCGACGGGTATTGTCGGCGTATTCGCGATGCTCCGCCGCCGCGCGCTCGTCGCCGATGCAGTCGCGCACGCGACGCTTCCGGGGGTTGCGCTCGGATTTATCGTAGCCGTGTCACTCGGTTTCTCCGGCCGCAGTTTGCCGTTTCTGATGACGGGTGCTGCGCTGACCGCAATTCTCGCTGCACTCGCAATCCAGTGGATCACGAACCGGACTAGGCTTACCGAAGACACCGCCATCGCCTCGGTGCTTGCGACCTTCTTCGCGCTCGGCATCGTAATGCTCACCGTGATCCAGACGCTCAAGACCGGCGGTCAGGCCGGGCTCGACATTTATCTTCTGGGTGCGACTGCCGGCATGCTGCGCGAGGAAGCGATCACGCTCGCAGTCTTCTCGCTCGTGGTTGCCATCGCGGTCGCAGCAATCTTTAAAGAACTGACACTGATATCGTTCGACGCCGATTACGCGCGTGCGCA
This sequence comes from Hyphomicrobiales bacterium, assembly GCA_021730825.1. Lineage (GTDB taxonomy): Bacteria > Pseudomonadota > Alphaproteobacteria > Rhizobiales > Xanthobacteraceae. The sequence goes on along the minus strand of JAKFYO010000275.1, from coordinate 3,212 downwards.
CGGCTTTCCGGTGCGGTTGCTCGACCTCGCAATCCTCGCACTCGTGCTTGCAGTCGTTGTGATCGGGCTTCGCGTCGTCGGCCTCGTGCTGATCGTGGCCCTTCTCATAACTCCCCCCGCCGCCGCGCGTTTCTGGACCAACCATACCGGCCGGATGACGCTGATCTCTGCCATGATCGGTGCCGCCTCCGCTTATTTCGGCGCGGCGATTTCCGCCGTCAGCCCGGACACGCCGACGGGCGCGGTGATCGTACTTGTCGCCTTCGCGCTTCTTTTATTCAGCGTCTTTTTTGGTTCGGCCCGCGGCATCGTGGTTCGCGCGCTCGGCGCACGCCAATGGCGAGGCGCATCATGACCTCGTTTTTGCAGATCGACCTGCCCGCGATGCTGACCGGCACACTTGCGGCGCTCGTCTGCGCGCTGATCGGAAATTTTCTGGTGCTGACGCGCCAGAGCATGCTGGGTGACGCGATGGGTCATGTCGTGCTGCCCGGCATCGTGATCGCGTTCGTTCTTGCAGGTACCACTGCGACATGGGTGATGCTCGCGGGCGCCTTCGCCGCGGCTCTCTTCTCCGCAATGCTGGTCGAATTCTTGCGCCGCATAGCTGGCGTCGAACCGTCCGCCGCACTCGGCTCGGTATTCACCGCGATGTTCGCGCTAGGCGTGCTCCTGCTCGAGCAGAGCGGCGTCGCGCGCACCAGCTTCGACGTGCATCATATTCTCTTCGGTAATATCGAAACTGCGATCTGGCCAGCGGCAGCAGGACTCCGGAGCCTGTTCGATACCGCAGCGCTCGCAAGCCTACCGCCGCAACTCGGGCGGCTCGCCTTCGGTCTCGCGGTCGTGGCGCTCGTCATCGTCCTTCTGTTTAAAGAGCTTCGTGTCGTCAGCTTCGATCCTGATTTCGCCCGCACCATCGGCATTTCGCCACGCATGATCGGCGCCTTGATCGTGGCACTCGCCGCACTCGCCGCCGTCATTTCACTGTCTTCGGTGGGCGTCATTCTGCTTGTTGCCATGATGGTGTGCCCGCCCGCGACCGCGCGCATGCTGACCGACGACCTGAAGACGCAGGTGCTGCTCTCGCTTTTGTTCGCGCTCGCAAGCGGCGTGTTCGGCTATGCGATTGCGGTGTTGCTGCCGCTTGCCTTCGGCTACGAGATTTCCTTCGGGGCGGCGGGCACCATTGCCGTCGTGGCGGGGCTGTTTCAGCTTGCGGCCATGCTTTTCGGCCCAAAACGCGGGATTCCGAGGACGGTGTAAGCGCCCGCGTGGACGCAAGCAGCCCCTTCCGCTAATCATCCCGGCGAAAAGTGTAAGGGACGCAGCGCGAAATCCATGCTGTTTTACGAACCGTTTTTCGCGCTGTTCGCGTTCCCGGCATTCTATGCCGTCTATCTTTGGTTCAATGACCGCGCAGGCGCCAAGAAATGGGCGCTGATCCTCGGCTCGGTTGCCTTCTATACGTGGGGCGAACCGCTCTTTGTCCCGGTCGTGCTCGCATCCTCGCTGCTGGATTACATCCTCTCGAAACGCATCATACCTGGAACGCACGAAGGCTCGCGCAAATTCTGGCTTGGCGTGGGCATCGTCAGCAATCTCGGCATTCTGGTTTTCTATAAATACACCGACTTTCTGATTGCGAATTTCAACACGCTGCTTGCGCCGTTCGCGGGCTCGCAACTCCCGCTCCTGAAGATCGCGCTTCCCATCGGCGTTTCCTTCGTCGTGTTCGAGAAGATCAGCTATCTCATCGACACCTATCGCGGCACCTCGAAGCCAGCGCGCAGTTTCTCGGACTATTGCCTCTTCGTCTTTATGTTTCCGAAGCTCTTGGCCGGCCCGATCCTCAAATATCACGAGATGCAGGATCAGATCGCGAAGCCCGCGGCGGTCACATGGAACGATGCCTGGGAAGGATTTCTACGTTTCGCGCGAGGCATCGCGAAGAAATTGCTGATCGCCGACACGTGCGGCGCGTTCGCCGACACCGCTTTCGGTGCTGACGCGGGAACGCTTGGTTCAGGCCAAGCCTGGCTCGGCGTCGTCTGCTTCACGCTACAAATCTATTTCGACTTCTCGGCATACTCCGACATGGCGATCGGGCTCGCCCGCATGCTCGGCTTCGGGCTCCGCGAAAACTTCAACATGCCCTATACGGCACGCTCGCTCACCGATTTCTGGCGGCGCTGGCATATTTCGCTCACCACGTGGATCCGCGACTATCTCTACAAACCCTTGGGCGGCAATCGCGGCTCGGCGGCGCAAACTTATCTCAACCTCTGGATCTGTTTCTTGCTTTCCGGCATCTGGCATGGCGCAAGCTGGAATTTCGTTTTGTGGGGTGCCTATAACGGGCTCTTCCTGACGCTTGACCGGATGTTCCTGATCCGCTGGCTCGAACGCGCCGGCGCATTTGTCTCGACCGCTGTTACCCTCTTCATCGTCATGATCGGCTGGGTGATCTTCCGCGCGACCTCGGCGGAGCATATCGCAGGCTACCTGACCGCGATGTTCGATTTTACGCGAGGCGCATCAACGCTCGACATTCCGCCGGAATTGCCGCTTGCGGTACTCGTGGGCTCGATCCTTTCGCTGCTGCCTGCGACAAAGCTCTATGCGCCGCTCGTGCGCGCGCATGAGCGCAGTATTCACCTGCAACGCCTGGCGGTAGCCGCGTTGATCGCGCTTTACGTGATCGCACTGGCACGCGCCTTCGCAGTCCCATTCACTCCGTTTATCTATTTCCGGTTCTAGCGATGACGATGTTCCGCATTCCATCGCTCAAACGCTCTCAACTCATCGCACTAGCGATGGCGTTCTTGCTGGCGCTCCCGGCAGCAACTGCATGGAATCTGTTCGCACGCAGTTACGCGCCGAAGCTGGAACTACGGATCGGCCGCTACTTGCGTGGCGTCATCGAGCCGCCGCCTCCGTTCCAGTGGTCCTGGCAGGCGTTCACGAACGGCAACAACCAGCGCGCCATCGCCCATGAAGTCACACAATCGATCCCGCTGCGGAACGTATTGATCCGCGTGAACAATCAAATCCGCTACAAGCTCTTTGGCCAGCTTGGCGCGGCAGGCGTCTTGCGCGGCGAAGACGGACAACTCATCGAGAAGCCTTATCTCGACGAATATTGCTCCCGCGATCTCGCGAAGATGCAAGCGCCCGCTCGTCTCTGGGCCTCGCAACTCAAAGAGTTACAG
>JAKFYO010000164.1 GCA_021730825.1 Hyphomicrobiales bacterium | reverse complement strand
AATCCGAAGCCGGGTCTCGTTTTCGGCGGCGGCGTGGTGCAGCCGATCGTTCCCGACGTATTTGTACGGCCCGCTGCTGACGGTAGCTGGAACGTGGAACTCAATTCCGACACGCTGCCGCGCGTGCTCGTGAACCAGGTCTATTATTCGCGCGTTAGCAAGGGTCCGATCTCGGACAAAGAGAAAGCGTTTCTCACCGAATGCATGCAGACCGCGACCTGGCTCACCCGTTCGCTCGACCAGCGCGCCCGCACGATCTTGAAGGTCGCAACCGAGATCGTGCGCCAGCAGGATGCGTTTCTGGTACAGGGCGTGCAGCATCTGCGGCCCCTGAACCTCCGCATCGTCGCCGACGCGATCCAGATGCACGAATCCACCGTTTCGCGGGTCACCGCCAACAAATACATGGCGACGCCACGCGGCATCTACGAGCTGAAATATTTCTTCTCGTCGTCGATTGCTTCCTCGGAAGGCGGCGAGGCGCATTCTTCCGAAGCCGTGCGCGACCGCATCAAGCGCCTGATCGACGAGGAAAGTGCCGACGATATTCTCTCCGACGATACCATCGTCACCAAGTTGAAGGATCAGGGCATCGATATCGCGCGCCGCACGGTCGCGAAATATCGCGAGGCGCTCCGGATTCCTTCTTCGGTACAACGCCGCCGCGAGAAACGCGGCGGCCCGATCTCAGGCTAAGACAAGGCGAGTGAAATAAAATGCTGCGTGTTTCCGGGAAGAGCGTGGATGTCGGCGATGCGCTGCGGACGCGCATCAACGAGAAAGTCGCAGAAGCGCTTTCCAAGTATTTTCAGCACGGCTCCTCGGGCCATGTCACGCTTTCGCGCGAAGGCTCGGGCTTTCGCGCGGACTGCGTGCTGCATCTCGATTCCGGAACGGTTCTTGAGGCACATGGTTTCGCGCAGGACGCGATCGGTGCGGCCGATGAGGCCGCAATCAAGATCGAGAAGCGATTACGCCGTTACAAGCGCCGTCTGAAAAACCGGACCGGCACCATTCGCGCGCATGAAGCACAGCAGTTCGCCGCTAACTACGTGATCGAAGCGCCCGACACGGAAGTGGAGGAACCGGAAGGCTGGTCGCCGGTAACGATTGCCGAATCGACCGAGGCGTTACCCGAGCTTTCGGTGAGCGACGCGGTGGCCGAACTCGATTTCACCGGCGCGCCTGTCATTGTGTTCCGCCATGCCGGCAGCGGCGGAATCAATATCGTTTACAAGAGACGAGACGGTAACATCGGCTGGATCGATCCTTCCCCAAAGCCCGGCAAATAGGACGTTGACCGGGCAGGGGAGCGCCCCTATACCCCCGCCTTCGGTCACCCCCGGGTCGCGTTGCGAATGAATGGCAACGGGACTTAGGAACCGGAATAACGGATCAGAGGCCATGCCGCTTAGCGATTTGCTCGCACCGAACGCGGTCTTTCCCTCGCTCAAGGTCACCAACAAGAAGCAAGCGATTCAGGAATTGTCTGCGCATGCAGCAAGCCTGACCGGCCATGACGAGCGGGAGATTTTCGAAACGTTACTGCGCCGCGAGCGGCTTGGCTCGACCGGTGTCGGTGGCGGCGTCGCGATTCCGCACGGCAAATTGCCGAAGCTGGAGCGTATCGTCGGCCTGTTCGCGCGCTTAGATGCCCCGGTCGATTTCGAATCGCTCGACGGCGAGCCGGTCGATCTGATTTTTCTGCTGCTCGCACCGGAAGCGGCGGGCGCGGATCATCTGAAGGCGCTTGCGCGTATTGCGCGCCTGTTGCGCGATCCCGAGGTCGCAAAAAAACTGCGCTCGGCGAGGGACGCGAACGCAGCTTATGCGTTGCTCACGGCTCCCGCCGCGAGCAACGCCGCCTAAACTCTCAGGCTAATTTGTTTTAGTGAACGCTGACGGTGTCGAGCTCGTGCTCGCGTGCGCTCGAGATCGCCGCTTCGCGGCTGTCGGTGACGATGATCGGCGTGCCGTCGGCGGCATGCAGCGAAAACAGCTTCATGCCCGGCGCAATCTGGGGCGCCTGCGGAAAAAGCGACTTCACCTCTTCCGACTTGATTTCGCGCACGTAAGCGACCTCGCCGCCGCCGAGTACGGCGAAGGCTTCCGGAGTAAGCGTCAGTTCGTCGTGGTTCGTCATCTTCGTACTCCTTCCTTTACTTCGCGCCGCCGTTCGAGATTTCGACCCGGCGGGCCTGGCTCATCCGTTCCGGACGCTCCAGGTCGACGGACAACAATCCGTCGCGCAGGTCCGCGCCGACCACTTCGATGCCGTCGGCGAGAACGAAAGTGCGCTGGAACTGCCGTGCAGCGATTCCGCGGTGGAGATACTCGCGGGTTCCGGAATCGTCCTGCTGCCGGCCGCGGATCGTGAGTTCCTTCTGCTCGACGGTGATGTCGAGCTCGTCACGGGAAAACCCCGCAACCGCCAAAGTGATCCGCAGCCGTTCGGACTTTCCTTCCGCGGCAGACAGCCTTTCGATGTTGTAGGGCGGATAGCCGTCCGCGGCCTTCGACACGCGGTCGAGCGCACGCTCGATCTGGTCGAAGCCGAGCAGGAACGGGCTCGAAAGGGATTGAATGCGCGACATAAGCAAAGCCCTCGTCCAAGCGACTTTGTAGATGGGCCCAAATTTGGCGCCCAAAGCCGGAAACGATTGCCGCCTCCGGCTCCCTCCATATGGGAACATGAGGGCGCGCGTTCAAGCGGCGGAAAAACCGCGCTGTTACAGGTGGCTAGAAGGTTTTTGGGAAGTTGGTGGAGCCAGGCGGGATCGAACCGCCGACCTCCTGCATGCCATGCAGGCGCTCTCCCAGCTGAGCTATGGCCCCACGGCCTTTCATCGCGGCTCCAAAGAGCCCGATGTGGGAACGCGAAAGTCTCTAGCGCCGAATCGTGGCGAAAGACAAACGGTTAGTGTCCCGTATCCGGCGTTCGCCTCAGGTAACAGCGCTTTCGAAGCGAACGCCGGATACGAAAGGACACTAACAACCTTATAATGCTAGTGATCGTTTGGCTCTGCCATTCGCATAAACACCTGCCGAGACGTAGTGCGAATGGCAGAGCCGGATCACTAGTTAGTTTTCTTCTTCCTTGTCGATGCCGTCGCCGATGATGTCGGAGACGTCGCCGCCTTCCTCTTCTTCATCGGTAACGAGGAAGGTGTTGTCTTCTTCGTCGTCGCCATCGACCTCGACGTCGTCTTCGCTATCGAGTTCGGGGTCGCCGGAGCCTTTGGTTTTCTTGCCGAGCGATTCGGCTTCGGCGTCTTCGAGCGAAATCACCTCGGCGCCGTCGCTGCGCGCATCCGCATCCTCGGTAGCGGCGACAGGAGCCGCGGCCGCAGCAGCGGCGGCCGCAGCAGCCGGACGGCCGCCGCGTGTTACCGGCACGACGATTTCATAGACCGCGCCGCATTTCGGGCAGGTGATCGGATCCTTCGAGAGGTCGTAGAATTTGGCGCCGCAGCTCTGGCAGACGCGCTTGGTGCCGAGTTCGGGTTTCGCCACGCCGCTCGCTCCTAAAATCGCTTGGAAAAGGCGGCTTCACTTGGACCGCACTCCCAAACCTGTCAAGGGCGGGAATTCCCTCCATGACCAACGGCGAGACGGGCCGGAACCCCCTGTGCTAGGGAGCCCGCATCATGTCGAAACCGGCAATCCACGCGGCGGGCGCAATGCCCATGTCGGCCTCCAAAAGCCGGGCGCTTTCGGGCCGCCTGCGCGTGCCCGGCGACAAGTCGATTTCGCACCGCTCGCTCCTGATCGGCGCGCTGACGGTGGGCCGGACCGAGATCGAGGGGTTGCTCGAAGGCGAGGACGTGATCGCAACGGCGAAGGCGGTTCGTGCAATGGGCGCATCGGTTACGCGCGAGGCCGAGGGCCGCTGGCGCGTAAATGGCATGGGCGTCGGCTCGTTATTGGCCCCACGCGAGGCGCTCGACTTCGGCAACGCCGGAACCGGAAGCCGTCTCGCGATGGGCGTGGTCGCGGGCCATCCGTTTGAAGCCGTGTTCGACGGCGACGCTTCGCTTCGCAAGCGCCCGATGCGGCGCATCCTCGACCCCCTGATGCAGATGGGCGCGGAAACGCTAGAGCAAGCCGAAGGCGGCCGCCTGCCGCTGCGGCTGCGCGGTGCGCGCGAAGTGATTCCGATCACCTACGAGACGCCGGTGGCGTCCGCCCAGATCAAATCCGCGGTACTCCTGTGCGGGCTTTCGGCGGACGGCGAAACCACCGTCATCGAAAAAGAAGCGACGCGCGACCACACCGAAAGAATGCTCGCGCATTTCGGCGCGAAAGTTTCGGTAGCGGGTCACGGCGAGCACGGCCGCAAGATCACGCTGCGCGGCCGGCCTGAACTGAGTCCTCAGAAAATCGTGGTGCCGTCCGACATCTCAAGCGCTGCATTTCCTCTTGTCGCGGCATTGATCGTGCCCGGCTCCGACGTCGTGCTTGAGAACGTGCTTTTGAATCCGCTGCGCGCCGGGTTGGTCGAAACGCTGCGCGAAATGGGCGGGAAAATAGAAGAAGTGAACCGCCGCGACGATGCCGGTGAAATCATCGCGGATTTGCGCGTGAGGGCTTCCTCGCTGAAAGGCGTTGACGTTCCGGCCGTGCGCGCGCCCTCGATGATCGACGAATATATCGTGCTGGCCGTCGCAAGCTCCTTTGCCGAGGGCGAGACGCGCATGCGGGGCTTGTCCGAACTGCGCGTGAAGGAATCCGATCGGCTGGCCGCGACCGCCGCAGGCCTTAAAGTGAACGGCGTTGACTGTGAGATTTCCGGCGACGATCTGATCGTGCGCGGAAAGTCTCGGGCAAAAGGCGGCGGCATCGTCGAGACGCATATGGACCATCGCCTCGCGATGGCATTCCTCGTCATGGGTTTAGCCAGCGAGAAGCCCGTGGGCGTCGATGACGGCGCGTTCATTGCGACGAGCTTCCCTGGCTTTGTCGAGAATATGAAAAGGCTTGGCGCGGAGATCTCGGCGTGATCATCACGGTCGATGGTCCTGCGGCCTCCGGCAAGGGTACGCTCGCGCGCCGCCTCGCGAAGCACTACGGCCTTCCGCATCTCGATACCGGTATTCTGTATCGCGGCGTCGGCTATCTGATGCTTGAGGGGAATCACGCGCTCGACGATGCCGCAACGGCTTCGCGTATCGCGCGGGAGCTCGACGTTTCGAAGCTCGACAACGACGCGCTGCGTAGCGATCGCGTCGGCGAGGCGGCGTCACGGATAGCGGCCATTCCGGGCGTGCGCGTGGCGCTTTTAAAATTGCAGCAGGACTTCGCGCGGCAGCCGGGCGGCGCCGTGCTGGACGGGCGCGACACCGGAACCGTGATTGCGCCGGACGCGGACGTGAAGCTTTTCGTGACCGCGAGCCCGGAAGAGCGCGCCCGCAGGCGTCATATCGAACTCGCGGCCCGGCGGACCCCGGTCGAGTATTGCGAGGTCATTTCGGACATCAAAAAGCGCGACGAGCGCGATTCCGGGCGCTCGATTGCCCCTTTAAAACCGGCCCCGGACGCCGTCTTGCTCGATACCACCGGACTGGATATAGAAGCCGCGTTCCGGGCGGCCATCGAGATCGTGGAAGCACCCCGGGCGGGCCGAACGCGACCATAACGTCGCGTTCCATATCTGGAGGATGCCCGTCCCGCTTTCGCGTAAGGCCGACAAATTCCGGTCCTGAAATTCAACATCGTTTCGATTCGCACGGCGAACCCGCGCCGGCTTTAGCTTTGGCTGAAGTTGCTTTGAGCTTTTGGCTCAAGGCTCGTGTGCTTTGAAGCGCAACCCATAAGAACCCGGCGCACGTATGTTTAGGAAAAAGAATGGCTAGAGCTGCCGCTGCTACCGCTGAGAAGAACCCGAGCCGCGAAGATTTCGCCGCGATGCTCGAAGCGTCGTTCCTCACGAACGATTTGCAGGAAGGTGCCGTTGTTAAGGGCAAAGTCGTCGGCATCGAAAAAGATATCGCCGTCATCGACATCGGTCTGAAGACCGAAGGCCGCGTGCCGCTCCGCGAATTCGCGGGCCATGGCCGCACCGCCGACATCAAGGTCGGCGACGAAGTCGAAGTGTTCCTCGACCGCGTCGAGAACGCGCTCGGCGAAGCGGTTCTCTCGCGCGACAAGGCGCGCCGCGAAGAAAGCTGGGGCAAGCTCGAGAAGGCCTTCACGAACAACGAGAAGGTTTCGGGCGTTATCTTCAATTCGGTCAAGGGCGGCTACACCGTCGATCTCGACGGTGCGGTTGCGTTCCTGCCGCGTAGCCAAGTGGACATTCGTCCGATCCGCGACGTCGGCCCGCTGATGCACAATCCGCAGCCGTTCCAGATCCTCAAAATGGATCGCCGCCGCGGCAACATCGTCGTCTCGCGCCGCACCGTGCTCGAAGAAACCCGCGCCGGTCAGCGTCAGGAACTGGTGTCTTCGCTGGAAGAAGGCCAGATGATCGACGGCGTCGTGAAGAACATCACCGATTACGGTGCGTTCGTCGATCTCGGCGGCATCGACGGTCTGCTCCATGTCACCGACATCGCCTGGCGCCGCGTGAACCATCCGACGGATGTGCTCACCATCGGCCAGCAGGTGAAGGTCAAGATCATCAAGATCAACCACGAAACCCACCGCATCTCGCTCGGCATGAAGCAGTTGCAGGGCGATCCGTGGGAAAACATCGCCGACAAGTTCGTGGTCGGCGCCCGCATGAAGGGCCGCGTCACCAACATCACCGACTACGGCGCCTTCGTCGAACTCGAGCCCGGCATCGAAGGTCTGGTTCACGTCTCGGAAATGTCCTGGACCAAGAAGAACGTGCATCCGGGCAAGATCGTCTCGACCTCGCAGGAAGTCGAAGTGCAGATCCTCGAAGTCGATCCGGTCAAGCGCCGTATCTCGCTCGGCCTCAAGCAGACCATGGCGAACCCGTGGGATGCGTTTGCCGAGAAGCATCCGGTCGGCTCCAATGTCGAAGGCGAAGTGAAGAACAAGACCGAGTTCGGTCTGTTCATCGGTCTCGACGGCGAAGTCGACGGCATGGTCCATCTCTCCGACCTCGACTGGAACCGTCCGGGCGAGCAGGTGATCGAAGAGTTCAAGAAGGGCGACATGGTGAAAGCGGTCGTTCTCGACGTCGACGTCGAGAAGGAGCGCATCTCGCTAGGCATCAAGCAGCTCGAAGGCGATCCGTTCGCGGAAGCCGGCGATCTCAAGAAGGGTGCGGTGGTGACCTGCGAAGTGACGCAGGTGAACGACGGCGGCATCGAAGTGAAGATCGTCGATACCGACATGACCTCCTTCATCAAGCGCTCGGATCTGGCGCGTGACCGCAACGATCAGCGCCCCGAGCGCTTCGCGGTCGGCGAGAAGGTCGATGCCCGCGTGACCCTGTTCGACAAGAAGGCCCGCAAGGTCGGCGTGTCGATCAAGGCGCTCGAAATCGCCGAAGAGAAGGAAGCCGTCGCGCAATACGGCTCGTCCGACTCGGGCGCGACCTTGGGCGACATTCTCGGCACTGCGCTGAAGCAGCGGGATACCAAGTAAGTCCCGCTTTCGCTTCCAGTCTTGGCAAACGGCTTGTTAACGGCGGACCAAAATCCGCCGTTAACTGCTTTTTGAGTGGCGTGAATTGGAATCGCGGCGCATACACCCCGCGAGCAGGCTGGATATGGAGAAACGCAATGTCTCTCGATGTTGATCAGGCAATCGACCGCCGCCGCATGCGGCGCAAGGTAACCTTCTGGCGGATTTTCGCGGTGGCCGCGGTCTTGATCGCCGCCGGAGGCGTACTCGCTGGACTAGGCGGCTCGAACTACATCGAGAAATCTTCCGCGCATGTCGCGCGCGTGACCATCGGCGGTTTGATCCGCAACGACCGCGAGCGCGTGAAACTCTTCGACGAAATCGAAAAGTCCGGCGCCAAAGCCGTGCTGATCGTCATCGACAGTCCCGGCGGCACTGTGACGGGCTCGGAGCAGCTCTTCAAATCGCTCCGCAAGCTCAACGAAAAGAAGCCCGTGATCGCGGTTGTCGAGGGTTCGGCGGCCTCGGGCGCCTATATCGCGGCGATCGGCACCGAACGTATCTTTGCGCCGAGGAGCGCGATCATCGGCTCCATCGGCGTCATCTTCCAGTACCCGAATTTCCACCAGTTGCTGACGAAGATCGGCGTCGATGTGGAGAGTATCAAGTCGTCGCCGCTGAAGGCCTCGCCGAACGGGCTCGAGCCGACCTCGCCGGAGGCGAAGGCCGCGGTCGCCTCCCTCGTTGCCGACAGCTATCTCTGGTTCAAGGACCTCGTCAAAGAGCGCCGCGCACTCGACAATGCGACGCTCACCAAGGTCGCCGACGGCCGTGTGTTCACCGCATCGCAGGCGCTGCCCCTAAAGTTGATCGACGAGATCGGCGACGAGAAGACCGCGCGCGAATGGCTTGCGAAGAACAAGAACGTATCGGCGGATCTCACGGTGCGTGACTGGAGAGTACGCACCGCAGGCTCCGAGTTCCGCTGGTTGAGCGCAGCCGCGTCGATGCTGGAATTCGCTGGCTTCGCGACGCTTGCATCTGCGATTTCGAACGACGGCGTATTGCGCGCCGCAGCGAGCGCGCAGCTTGACGGGCTTTTGGCGCTCTGGCACCCTCAATTACGTAATTGAGAGCTGGCGCAACTCGTTTTGATCGCTTGGCTTTTTTGTTTTTTAGCCAAGCGGTTTTTCGTATCTGAAATTCCTTAAGCGGCGGGTCAAACCACTTGTCGATGATCAAATCCGAACTCGTGCAACGGATCGCCACCGCGAACCCGCACCTCTATCAGCGCGACGTCGAAAACATTGTCGATGCGATTCTGGACGAGATCACGCTCGCGCTTGCGCGCGGCGACCGCGTGGAATTGCGAGGCTTCGGCGCGTTCTCGGTGAAGAACCGCCCCGCGCGTCTCGGCCGCAATCCGCGCACCGGCGCACAGGTCAAGGTGCAGGAAAAAGTCGTGCCCTATTTCAAGACCGGCAAGGAAATGCGCGACCGTCTGAACAAGCCGCGCGCGCCCGCGAAATAACAACCCGAATAGATTTGTTCCTTTTGCTGACCCGTAACGGAGCTGCCTGAATGCGCAAGCTTCTGCGCTGGCTGATCCTTCTTCCGCTCGCCATTCTGCTGGTGCTGCTCGCGGTCGCGAACCGCGCGCCGGTGACGCTCTCGCTCGATCCGTTCTCTAGCCAGGCGCCGGCGCTGGCT
>JAKFYO010000008.1 GCA_021730825.1 Hyphomicrobiales bacterium | reverse complement strand
GCTATCATCTTGCATTCAATCTCGGCTTCCCGAACGAATTCGACCGCGCGCATAATCGCACCGGCGCGCATCTGATGGTTCACGGCGATTGTTCTTCGTCCGGCTGCTACGCTATGACAGACGAGCAGATGGCGGAAATCTTCGCGCTTGCGCGCGAGGCCTTCGATGGCGGCCAGCTTGCCTTCCAGGTGCAGGCGTTCCCGTTCCGCATGACCAGCGCGAACATGACGCGTCACCGCAACAACCCGAATATCCCGTTCTGGCGCACGTTGAAGGAAGGCTCCGACCATTTCGAAGTGACACGCCAGGAGCCGAAGATCGATGTTTGCGCGAAGCGCTACATCTTCAACGCGGTACCGAACGATCCGATGAAGCCGTTCGATCCGACGCGTCCGTGCCCGTCTTATCATCTTCAGCCGGAGATCGCGCAGCTCATTCAGGGCCGCCGGAATTCCGAGGGCAACGACATCTCGGCGCTTCTGATGCGCAACATGCCGGCAGCTCCTGTGCGGACCAATAATGACGGCGGCTCCAATCCGGTCTTCGCCGGCCGCGTGCCGCCGAGCTCGGTGCAGGTGCAGCAGCAGAACGCAGCCGCGGACGACGATGACGACGATACGCCGCGTCCGGCCGCGAAAAAGCAGCAATCCAAGAAACAGTCGAAGCAGCAGGCCAAGAAGCAGGCGCCGCAGCAGCAGGCGCAGCCTCAGACCACGCAGAATCCTGCAACGCCTAATACGTTCACGCAGCAGCGTCCGGACGACAATCGCGCAAACTCTTTCACGCGGTAAAGCGCGCGGATAGTAGAAATAAAAAAGCGCCGCATCCGATCTCGGGTTTACCCGAGATCGTTTTTTAAATGACCAAGTCGGCTATAGCCGACTTGGTTCGCGGCGCTTTTTATTTTGCGTGCTGTCCGCGTTAGGCGAGACGGCCGTGGCAGTTCTTGAACTTCTTGCCGGAGCCGCACGGGCAGGACTCGTTGCGCCCGACCTTGCCCCAGTCCTGCGGGTTCTGCGAAGTGCGGTCCCCCTTCGGCTGCTGGCCGGTGGTGAGACGCACGGGCTGCGCATCATCCTCGCCGGTGCTCGCATCGATATGGCTCGCCTGCATTTCGGGTAGCTGCTGCTCAGGCGGGCGTTCGCTGATTTCGATGTTCAGCAACTGTCCCGACACCAGGAGACGCAGGCGCGAGAGCAGCGCCTCGAACAGCGTGAAGGCTTCGGACTTGTATTCGTTCAGCGGGTCGCGTTGCGCGAAGCCGCGCAGGCCTACCACCTGGCGCAGATGCTCCAACATCACGAGATGTTCGCGCCAGAGGAAATCGAGCGTCTGCATCAACACCGACTTCTCGACATAGCGCATCAACTCGGTGCCGTATTTTGCGACCTTGCCGGCCATGGCTTCGTCGGCGGCACGGATAATGCGCTCTTTCACTTCGTCGTCGGCAATGCCTTCTTCCTTGGCCCATTGCTGGATCGGAAGATTGAGTCCGAGACCCTCGGCAACTTCGCGCTCGAGGCCCTCGGTGTCCCACTGTTCGGCGTATGCGTTCGGCGGAATATGGCGCGTGACCATTTCGCCGATAACATCGTGACGCATGTCGGCGATGGTTTCGGAGACATCGGTTTCGCGCATCAGGTCGATGCGCTGCTCGAAGATGACCTTGCGCTGGTCGTTCGAAACGTCGTCGTATTTCAAGAGGTTTTTGCGGATGTCGAAGTTGCGAGCTTCGACCTTCTGTTGCGCCTTCTCCAGCGCCTTGTTGATCCAGGGGTGGACGATGGCTTCGCCTTCCTGAAGGCCGAGCTTGGTCAGCATGCCGCCGAGATTGCTCGAGCCGAAGATGCGCATGAGATCGTCTTCGAGCGAGAGATAGAACTTGGAGCGGCCGGGGTCGCCCTGACGGCCGGAGCGGCCGCGAAGCTGGTTGTCGATGCGGCGGCTTTCGTGACGCTCGGTGCCGATCACGTAAAGACCGCCCGCGCCGAGCGCGGTCTGCTTCAGCTTCGAAATGTCGTCGCGGATTTTCTGCTCGGCCTGCTTGCGCTGCTCGCCGGCTTCCATGTCGCCGAGTTCGAACTTGATGCGCATATCGGCGTTGCCGCCGAGCTGAATGTCGGTGCCGCGGCCGGCCATGTTGGTCGCAATCGTAACCGCGCCGGGAATGCCGGCCTGCGAGATGATCGCGGATTCCTGCTCGTGATGACGCGCGTTCAGAACCGCGAAGACTTTTTCCTTCGAGGATTTCTGGTCGCCGTCATAGAGCGGACGGAATGCGTCTGCGTCGGTGAAGTCTTTCTGCTTGAAGCCTTTCGCTTTGAGCGCCGCTGCAAGCTGTTCGGATTTTTCGATCGAGGTCGTGCCGACCAGGATCGGCTGGCCGCGCGTCTTGCAGTCTTCGATGGTTTCGATGATCGCCTTATATTTCTCGTCGGCGGTACGGTAGACCTCGTCGTGCTCGTCGGCGCGATTTACCGGAAGATTGGTCGGTACTTCGACGACTTCCAGCTTGTAGATGTCGGCGAATTCGTCGGCCTCGGTCGAGGCGGTGCCGGTCATGCCGGCGAGCTTCTCGTAAAGCCGGAAGTAATTCTGGAAGGTGATCGAGGCGAGCGTCTGGTTCTCGGGCTGGATCGCAACCTTTTCTTTCGCTTCCAGCGCCTGATGCAGGCCCTCGGAATAGCGGCGGCCCGGCATCATGCGGCCGGTGAATTCGTCGATGATGACGACTTCGCCGTCTTTCACGATGTAGTCCTTGTCGCGCGTGAAGAGTTTATGTGCGCGCAACCCCTGATTGACGTGGTGAACGGCCGAGACGTTCTCGATGTCGTAGAGCGAATCGCCCTTCAGAAGTTTTCCTTCACGGAGCATCTGCTCCATGCGCTCCATGCCGGACTCGGTCAGCGAAACCGCGCGCTGCTTTTCGTCCAGTTCGAAATCTTCGTCCGCGAGCTTCGGAAGATAAGCGTCGATGGTGTTGTAGAATTCCGAGCGGTCGTCGAGCGGACCGGAAATAATGAGCGGGGTGCGCGCTTCGTCGACCAGGATCGAGTCGACTTCGTCGACGATCGCGTAGAAATGCGGGCGCTGCACCATCTGCGGCAGTTCGTATTTCATATTGTCGCGCAAGTAGTCGAAGCCGAGCTCGTTGTTGGTGCCGTATGTCACGTCGCAGGCGTAGGCCGCCTTGCGCTCTTCGTCATCGACGCCATGCACGATCACGCCGACGGTGAGGCCGAGAAATTTATAGATCTGGCCCATCCACTCGGAGTCGCGCTTGGCGAGATAGTCGTTAACGGTGACGACATGCACGCCCTTGCCCGCGAGCGCGTTCAGATAAACCGCCAAGGTCGCGACCAGCGTCTTGCCTTCGCCGGTTTTCATTTCGGCGATCGAGCCTTCGTGCAGCACCATGCCGCCGATCAACTGCACGTCGAAATGGCGCTGGCCGAGAGTGCGCTTCGCGGCTTCGCGAACGGTCGCGAAAGCGGGCACCAGAAGATCGTCGAGCGAAGTGTCGCTCGCGACCTGCTGCTTGAACTCTTCGGTGCGTGCGCGAAGCTGGTCGTCGCTGAGCTTTGCGACCTCCGCTTCGAGCGCGTTGATCGCGTTCACCCGGGGCTGGTAGCCCTTGATGCGGCGGTCGTTGGATGAGCCGAAGAACTTGCGGGCGAGCGAGCCAATCATCGAAAAAGCTTCCTTAAAGTGGTCGCGCGAGACGGCCGTGAGGCCGTGAGGCACGGGCGGTTTATTGCACTACCGCCGGGAGGCTAGAGCCCGATCCAGCAAAGCTAAATCGGGCTCGTCGCGTATTTATTTGGTTGAGCATGACCTTATCCGAAAACCGGTTTCCACTTTTCGGGGTCATGCTCCAGATCACGATGCCGCGAGGCTTTTTCATGATCGAAAGGGATTGCCGGAGAAATATGAACGACCCCCGGCATTGTCAATCAGACGCGACCGTCGCAGGTGGGCTAAAGCCTTGCCAGAACACCGTACTTCCGTCACTTTCGGCCCGCCTTAGTTCGGAAAAGGGCGCTTTCATTCTTCCGCCGACGGCCCCTTAACGAACTAACCAGAAATTCGATCCCGGTCAGGCCTGCCATATCTGGCGGCCGCCGCTTTTTTGAGGTTTTCAATGAAACGCAGCCTTTCGCTACTCTCGCTCGCGCTTGCGCTCACTTTAGGTGTGGCGCTGACGACGACCGCGCCGCTACTCGCGCAGGCGCCGAAAAAGGACGATCCGGTTCTCGCGCGCGTAAACGGCGTGGAAATCCGCCAGAGCGATCTCGATATTGCCGAAGCCGATGTGGGCTCAAGCCTGCAGGTGCAGGAGCCGAACGCGCGTAAGGAAGCATTGCTCGCTTACATGATCGACCTGACCGCGCTCGCGCAGGCTGCATCCACGAAGAAGCTGGAGGCGGCGCCTGACTTCGCCGCCAAGCTCGCTTACGCAAAGAACAAGGTGCTGATGGAAGCGCTGCTCGGTGACCTCGCGAAAGCTTCGGCGACCGATGCGGAGATGAAGAAGCTCTATAGCGAGTCGGTTGCGAAGACGCAGCCGGAAGAAGAAATCCGCGCCCGCCATATCCTGCTGAAGACCGAAGCCGAAGCGCAGGACGTGATTAAGAAAGTGAAAGCCGGGGGCGACTTCGAAAAGCTCGCGCGCGAACTTTCGATCGATCCGTCGGCCAAGACCAACGGTGGCGATCTCGAGTATTTCACCAAGGGTCAGATGGTCGCCGAGTTTTCCGACGCGGCCTTCAAGCTGAACAAGGGCCAGATTTCAGAGACGCCGGTGAAGTCGCAGTTCGGCTTTCACGTCATCAAGGTCGAGGACAAGCGCTCGAAGCCGGTGCCGAAGTTCGAGGAAGTGAAGGAGCAGGTGCAAGCCTTCGTGGTCCGCAAGGCGCAGGCCGAGTTCGTGATGAAGACGCGCGCCGACGCGAAGATCGAGAACCTGCTCAAGAAGGACGCGCCGACGCCGCCGCCAGCCAAGGCCGATCCGAAGAAGAAGTAATCTTCTCGTCTTGAAATGATCTTATGGCCGGGCCCAAGTCGGATTTATCCGACTTGGGCTTTTTTTATACCGATGTCGGGTAAACCCGACATCGGTCCCGCGTGGTTTCCCGGCCATAATGTTATAAGGGCCTGAAGAGGACGAAGATGAGCACAACCGTTTCGCCGCTTGCGCCGAAAGAATTCATCGACCCGCCCGCAATCGAAGGCGTGCGGCTGGCTACCGGCTCGGCCGGGATCAAATATCAGGGCCGCACGGACGTGCTGTTAGCCGCCTTCGACAAAGGCACCGCAGTTGCCGGTGTCTTCACGAAGTCGAAGTGTCCCTCGGCGCCGGTCGAGTGGTGCCGGAAGCAAGTGAAGCGCGGGGTCGCCCTCGGCCTTGTCGTGAACTCCGGCAATGCCAACGCTTTCACCGGCAAGAACGGCAAGGATCAGGTCCGTTTTACGACCGAGATCGCAGCCAAGGCAATCGGTTGCAAGCCGGCGGATGTTTTCATCGCTTCGACCGGCGTCATCGGCGAGCCGCTGGACGCGAAGAAGTTCGACGGCGTGCTCGACGGCATCGTCGCAAAGGCGCAGCCGGGACATTTTCTCGAGGCCGCGCGCGCAATCATGACGACCGATACGTTTCCGAAGACGGCGACGGCCTCCGCGAAGCTCGGCAAGGCGACGGTCACGATCTGCGGCATCGCGAAGGGCGCCGGCATGATCGCACCGGATATGGCGACCATGCTTTCTTTCGTGTTCACCGACGCGCCGATCGCGCCGAAAGCATTGCAGAAGTTGCTTAGCGAAGGCGTGGAAGACACTTTCAACGCCGTCACCATCGACGGCGACACTTCGACCTCCGACACGCTGCTTCTGTTTGCGACCGGCGCGGCTGCGAAGCGGGGTGCACCGAAGATCAAGAAGGCGGGTGATCCTAAGTTGAAGGAATTCCGCATAGCGCTGATGAGTGTGCTTGCGAATTTATCGGAGCAGGTTGCGCGCGACGGCGAAGGTGCCCGCAAGCTCGTGGAGATCACGGTCGAAGGCGCGAAGTCGAAGTCGTCTGCGCGTAAAATTGCCATGTCGATCGCAAATTCCCCGCTCGTGAAAACCGCGATTGCCGGCGAAGACGCGAACTGGGGCCGCGTGGTCATGGCCGTCGGCAAGGCCGGCGAGCCCGCAGACCGCGACAAGCTATCGATCTGGTTCAATGGCATTCGCGTCGCGCACAAAGGCGCGCGCGATCCGTCTTACGACGAGAAGGTCGTGTCGGAGGCTATGAAAAAGCCCGAGATTTCGCTGAAAGTAGCGCTTGGTCTCGGCAAGGGATCCGACCGTGTGCTGACCTGCGACCTCACCAAAGAGTACGTGGCCATCAACGGTGATTATCGAAGCTAGACATTATTTTAAGTATTCGTTGACCGTGCCCATTAACGTCATTTGCAGGCCTTCTCAGTGAAACTACTACTAGTCGCCGCTTGCGCACTGATCGACGCGGACGGCCGGGTTCTGATCGCAAAGCGTCCCGCCAACAAAGACATGGCAGGGCTTTGGGAATTTCCCGGCGGAAAGATCGATCCTGGCGAGCGGCCGGAACAGACTCTCATTCGAGAGTTGAAGGAGGAGCTGGGTATCGACGTGCAGGAGGCGTGTCTCGCGCCGCTGACTTTTGCAAGCCATGCCTATCCGCAATTCCAGTTGCTAATGCCGCTCTGGGTTTGCCGCAGATGGGAAGGAATTGCGAAAGCGCTCGAGGGGCAAGAACTCGCCTGGGTAAAACCGAACCGGCTTCGCGATTATCCGATGCCGCCGGCGGACGAGCCCTTAATCCCGCATCTGATCGAGTTGCTCGCGACACCCGGTTGAAGAAGGCAGGAGCCTATGATGACCAAAGAATTGCTCAAGACGATCCGTGCATTTGCCCGCAACGAGGACGGTTCGACCGCGATCGAATATGCGCTGATTGCCGGCGGACTTTCGATTGTGATCGTGACGGTGGTGATCTCGCTCGGTAACACAGTGCGCGACGACCTGTTCGGCAAAGTCGCGACGGCACTTGGCATCTAATTTCGCGTCACGACTTCTTCTCTGGGCCGGTTTTATCGCCGGCAGGCAATTCCACGGCGCGGAGCGCATCGGCGAGCCGCGCCTTCGCACTTCCGGGCTTCAGGGGCTGCTGCTGGCTTTTGTGCGGCACCCAGCCCGACAGCCATAGAATCTCGAACGTCGCCCGCACGCGCCCGTCCGCATCCGCATAACGTTCCTGATAAATTTCCATCGCACGAAAGAGCGTCTTGCGCCGCAAGGGTTTGCGGCTGCGCTCGGCGAGCGCGTTGGTTGCGCCCATGCGGCGAAGGTCGCGCATCAGCGCAAGCATATTGTCGTAGCGTACTGTGAAACTGTCGGCGTCGGTGACGGGAAGCGCCAGTCCCGCGCGCTGCAAAAGGCTGCCCAGTGTTCTTACTTCCACGAAGGGCGAGACGCGCGGCGCGATGCCGCCTTCCATCTCGCTTTCCGCCGAGGCTAGCGCATCGCGCAACTCGGTAAGCGTATCACCTCCGATCATGGCCGCGAGCAGCAAGCCGTCCGGCTTCAGCAGTCTTTTTATTTGCGCGAGTACGCCGGGCAGGTCGTTCAGCCACTGCATTGAAAGGAGCGAGACTGCGAGATCATAGCGTGCGGGTTCTCCGCTTACGGTTTCGGCCGTATCTTCAACTTCGAGATTGTCCGCTGCTTCAATCTGGCTAGTAGCAAGCAGTTGCGCTTTGATCTCTTCACCGGCTGGCGTTTCGATCAAGGCGGTTTGCGGAAACTTTCGGGTAATGGTGCTCAAGCGTGCGAGTAATTCTTCCGTCGCGCGCTCCAGCAAAAAATTTTCCGCGCCGCGTCTGGCCGCGCGCTGTTCGCGAGTGCGCAGAAGTTTGCGGTCGAAAAGAATGTGAGGCGCGTTCAAGAGCGGAATACCTTTGGTTTCTGGCAAAGTGGCATTGCGCGAAAATGAGCGCTAGCATTTTGTCATGCCACTTGCGGCCAAGGCTTTTCAGCCAATCGCTGCCGCTGCGCAATTCTTCGCAGCGGGCGGCCGCGCGCTGGTCCAGACCGTGCTGCCGCCGACCTGTCTTGCCTGCCGCAAGCCCGCGGGCGCAAGCGGTGGGCTCTGTCCGGCGTGTTGGCAAGGCGCGGGTTTTATCGAGCGGCCTTATTGCGAGCGGCTAGGGCTCCCGTTTTCCTATGACAGCGGCGGACCGCTGATTTCGCCGGTGGCGTTTTCCGATCCGCCGGCATTCGACCGCGCCCGCGCGGCGATGCGTTTTTCCGATGTCGCGCGCGATCTCGTGCATCTTCTGAAGTACGGCGACCGGCTCGATCTGGTGAAGCCGTTTGCGAACTGGATGACGCGCGCGGGCGATGAGATCTTGCGCGAGGCTGATGCGCTGGTTCCTGTGCCGCTGCACTGGACGCGGCTGTTCCAGCGCCGTTTCAACCAGTCGGCCGAGCTGGCGCGCGGGATTGCGAGGCAGACGAAACTCGCCGTGATCGATGATGTGCTCGCCCGCGTGCGAGCGACACCGCCGCAAGTCGGTCTTGCGCGCGAAGAGCGTGCGAAGAACGTGCACGGTGCCTTCTCGATAGAGAAAACCGCCCGTTTGCGCGTGAAAGGCAAACGGATCGTTCTGGTTGACGATGTGTTGACCACCGGAGCGACCGCCAATGCTTGCGCGCGGGTATTGCGCCGGGCAGGCGCTTCCCGCATCGACGTGCTGACGTTGGCGCGGGTTGTCGATCCGGCCTGAAACCCGATACTATGGCGTTTCACAGTCAGGAGGTTCCGTTGACCGGAACACAGACGAAATTCAAGGCGGCGATGGTGCAGATGCGCACCAGTCTATCCGTCGAAAAGAATATCGAAGCGGCAAGCAAGCTGATCCGCGAAGCGAAAGATCTCGGTGCGGGCTACATCCAGACGCCCGAGATGACGAATATCATGGAGCAGGGGCGCGACGGCTTGTTCGCGCGGCTGCAGGAAGAAGAGCGCGATGACGCACTTGCCGCGCTTCGCCAACTCGCGCGCGATCTGAAAATTCATCTTCATATCGGTTCGCTTGCGATCAAGGTGTCGGACGACAAGGCTGCGAACCGCAGCTTCCTGATCGACCGCGACGGCGAGATCGTCACGCGCTACGACAAGATCCATCTCTTCGACGTGCAGCTTGCGGGCGGCGAGAGCTATCGCGAGTCGAATACCTACAAGC
>JAKFYO010000104.1 GCA_021730825.1 Hyphomicrobiales bacterium | reverse complement strand
TCGGACAAGCAGACTGTGCCCGCGCTGTTCGCGGACTCGAAAAGTTTTCTGAGCATGCCTTCGGTATTCGCGACCGGCTTCATGGTCGGGTTGTTCGAGTGGTGCTGCACCGAATTGCTGGCGCAGCATTTAGATGAAGGCGAGGGCAGTCTCGGTACCGTCGTCAATTTCACGCATGACGCGGCGACCCCTCCTGGCATGACGGTCACGGTCGATTGCGAGATCACGGAAGTCGAAGGCAAGCGCGTGAAGTTCACCGTCATTGGCCATGACGGCATGGACAAGATCGGTGGCGGTACGCACGAGCGTTTTGTCATCAACCGAGCGAAGTTCGACGAGCGCGTCGCCGCGAAAGCGGCAAAGGCGGCGGCATGAACGAACAAGCCCCCACCAGAAATTTCACGATCAACTTCGGGCCGCAGCATCCGGCGGCGCACGGCGTGTTGCGCCTCGTGCTGGAACTCGACGGCGAAGTGGTCGAGCGCGTCGATCCGCATATCGGTCTCCTGCATCGTGGCACCGAGAAGCTGATCGAAGCGAAGACGTATCTGCAGGCGATCCCTTATTTCGACCGGCTAGATTACGTGGCGCCGATGAATCAGGAGCACGCCTTCTGTCTCGCGGTCGAAAAGCTCACCGGCCTCGAGGTGCCGATCCGCGGGCAGTTGATCCGCGTTCTTTATTCGGAAATCGGGCGAATCCTTTCGCATCTCCTGAACGTGACGACACAGGCGATGGACGTCGGCGCGCTGACGCCGCCGCTTTGGGGATTCGAAGAGCGTGAAAAGCTCATGATCTTCTACGAGCGCGCATCAGGCTCGCGCATGCACGCAGCCTACTTCCGTCCCGGCGGCGTGCATCAGGATATTCCGCAACAGCTTGTCGATGACATTCGCGCGTTCTGCGATCCGTTCCTGAAAGTCGTCGACGATCTCGACCGCCTGCTTTCCGAGAACCGCATCTTCAAGCAGCGCAACGCCGACATCGGTATCGTGACGCTGGAAGAAGCATGGGCCTGGGGCTTTTCGGGTGTGATGGTGCGCGGCTCGGGCGCGGCGTGGGACTTACGCAAGTCGCAGCCTTACGAATGCTATGCCGATATGGATTTCGATATTCCGATCGGCAAGAACGGCGACTGCTACGACCGCTATCACATTCGTATGGAAGAGATGCGCCAGTCGGTCCGCATCATGAAGCAGTGTCTCGACCGTCTCGATAAAGAGAAGGGTCCGGTTTCGACCAAGGACAACAAGATCGTGCCGCCGAAGCGCGGCGAGATGAAGCGCTCGATGGAAGCGCTGATCCATCACTTCAAGCTTTACACGGAAGGTTACCACGTTCCGGCCGGCGAAGTGTATGCCGCGGTCGAAGCGCCGAAGGGCGAGTTCGGCGTCTATCTCGTTGCCGACGGCACCAACAAACCGTATCGCTGCAAAATCCGCGCGCCCGGCTTCGCGCATTTGCAGGCGATGGATTATCTCTCGCGCGGCTACATGCTCGCGGACGTGTCGGCGATCCTCGGCTCGCTCGACATCGTGTTCGGGGAGGTGGACCGGTGATGGCCCATTCCTTCCGCGAACCGACCGCGTTTGCGCGCATGCTCGCAAGCGGATTGCGCGCTTATGGCGCGCGCGACGGCGTGAGTTGGAAACGCTTTACGCGGCTCGCGAAGCTCGCGCGTGCCGCACATCTGAAGAACGGCCTGACCAGCGTACAGCTCGATGCCGACACGCGCTTTATCTTTCCGCTCGGCGATCATTACTGGCATGGCGTATTTCTAGGCCGCGTTTATGAGCCGGTTGTCGACTGGCTGTTCCGTCGCATCAAGGACGTGCCCTATGCGATGATCGATTGCGGCGCGAACATGGGTTACTGGTCGCTGCGCGTTTCGGGCCACGAATTCGGTGCGCATAAAACGGTTGCCATTGAAGCCGCAGAGAGCAATTTCGATCTGCTCTCGAATAACGCGCACGCAAACGGCGACCGCTTCACCGCGATCCGCCGCGCGATTTCGGATCGCACCGGCGACACCTTGAAGCTCTACGGCAAAATGCATTTCGGCCGCTCGCTCAATCCGGACTGGCACAAAGGCGCGAGCGTGCATGTCGAGGAAGTCGAAACCATCACGATCGACGATGTGGCAGACAAGTTTCTTCCGGCTAACGGACAGCCGATCGTGATCAAACTCGATGTCGAGGGTGTCGAGGTTGCCGCGATGAAGGGCGGCAGCAGGACGATCGAAGCGGGTGCGTTGCTTGTGTACGAAGATCACGAAAAGGAACTGGATCACCCGGCGTCGGCGCATCTGCTTGCTGCGGGCGACATGGAAATCTGGCATCTCGGCCGTGACATGAAACTTTCGAAGATTCGCAACCTGGAACAGATCGCGCAGGCAAAACTCTCCGCGCACGACTTCTTTGCCTACAAGCGCGGCTCGCGCTGGGCGGAAGTGTTCAGCGAGGGAGCGTACTAATGGCCGTCCGCCGTCTCGCAGCAGAGCAGCCGAAAAGCTTCTCGTTCAACAAGAAGAACGAAGAGTGGGCGAAGAAGCAGATCGCAAAATACCCCGAAGGCCGGCAGGCGTCCGCGGTGATCCCGCTGTTGTGGCAGGCGCAGAAACAGGCCGGCGGCTGGCTACCGGAAGTCGCGATGCGTCACGTCGCGGACATGCTCGGCATGGCGCATATCCGCGTGCTGGAAGTCGCGACCTTCTACACGATGTTCAACCTCGAGCCGGTCGGCGAACACTTTATTCAGGTCTGCGGCACCACGCCTTGCGCGCTGCGCGGCGCGGAAGACCTGATCAAAGTCTGCAAAAAGCGGATCGGCGAACAGCGCGAAGTCTCGAAGGACGGAAAGTTTTCTTGGCTGGAAGTCGAGTGCCTCGGCGCCTGCGTGAATGCGCCGATGGTGCAGATCAACGACGATTACTACGAAGATCTGACGCCTGAGTTGCTCAACAAGCTCATGGACAATCTTGCGAGCGGCAAAAAAGTAAAGGTGGGTCCGCAGGTCGACCGCCAGTATTCGGCTCCGTCGGGCGGTCTCACGACGTTGAAGGGCGAGGAGAAGTAAGATGCTCGCCGACAAGGATCGCATTTTTCAAAATCTCTACGGCGTCCATGACTGGGGCCTCAAGGGCGCGATGAAGCGCGGCGCGTGGGACGGTACCAAGTCCCTCATCACGAAGGGCCGCGACTGGATCATCAACGAGATGAAAGCGTCCGGCCTGCGCGGGCGCGGCGGAGCGGGATTCCCGACCGGCCTTAAGTGGTCGTTCATGCCGAAGGAGAGTACCGACGGACGCCCGAGTTATCTCGTGGTCAATGCGGACGAGTCCGAGCCCGGCACCTGTAAAGACCGCGAGATCATGCGGCACGATCCGCATCTTCTGATCGAAGGCTGTCTGATCGCGGGTTTCGCGATGAATGCGCATGTCGGCTACATCTATGTGCGCGGCGAATACATCCACGAGCGCGAGCGCATGGAAGCCGCAATCGAGCAGGCCTACGAGGCGGGTCTGCTCGGGAAGAAAAACAAGTGCGGCTGGGATTTCGATCTCTATGTGCATCATGGTGCTGGCGCTTACATCTGCGGCGAGGAAACTGCGCTCTTAGAGAGTCTCGAAGGCAAGAAGGGCATGCCGCGGCTGAAGCCGCCGTTCCCGGCTAACGTCGGTCTCTATGGCTGTCCGACGACCGTGAACAACGTCGAGTCCATTGCGGTCGCGCCGGATATTCTGCGTCGCGGCGCTGGATGGTTCGCGAGCTTCGGCCGTCCGAACAACGCGGGCACCAAACTCTTCTGCGTTTCCGGCCACGTCAATCAGCCGTGCAACGTCGAAGAAGCGATGAGCATTCCGTTCCGCGAGCTGATCGACAAGCATTGCGGCGGCATTCGCGGCGGCTGGGATAATTTGCTCGCGTGCATTCCTGGCGGCTCGTCGGTGCCGATCGTGCCGGCCGCGCAGATCATCGACTGCCCGATGGATTTCGACGCGCTCAAAGAACTGCGCTCCGGTCTCGGCACCGCCGCCGTGATCGTAATGGACAAGTCTACCGATGTTGTGCGCGCCATCGCGCGCATCTCTTATTTCTACAAGCACGAGAGCTGCGGCCAGTGTACGCCGTGCCGCGAAGGCACCGGCTGGATGTGGCGCGTGCTCACACGTATGGCCGAAGGCCGCGCGCAGAAGAAAGAAATTGATTTGCTGCTCGACGTCGCGGGGCAGGTCGAAGGCCACACCATCTGCGCGCTTGGCGACGCCGCGGCGTGGCCGGTGCAAGGGCTCATCCGCCACTTCCGGCATGAAATCGAAAAGCGCATCGACGATTATGCGGCGAACCCGCATAGCGACTCTGTGCTCGTGGCGGCGGAGTAAGCCATGCCCAAGCTGATCGTCGACGGAAAAGAAATCGAAGTACCGGCCGAGTTCACGCTGTTGCAGGCGGCTGAACTCGCAGGCGCGGAAGTTCCACGTTTCTGTTTCCACGAGCGTCTTTCGATCGCCGGCAACTGCCGCATGTGCCTCGTTGAACTGAAAGGTTCGCCGAAGCCGGTCGCGTCGTGCGCATGGGCCGTGAAGGATTGTCGTCCGGGCCCGAACGGCGAGCCGCCGGTCGTCAACACCAAGACGCCGATGGTGAAGAAGGCACGCGAAGGCGTGATGGAGTTTCTTCTGATCAACCATCCGCTCGATTGCCCGATCTGCGATCAGGGCGGCGAGTGCGATCTGCAAGATCAGGCGATGGCCTACGGCGTCGACAAGTCGCGCTACGAAGAAAACAAGCGCGCGGTCGAAGACAAATATATCGGCCCGCTGGTCAAGACGATCATGACGCGCTGCATCCACTGCACGCGCTGCATCCGCTTTGCAACCGAAGTCGCTGGCGTCTCCGAACTCGGCGCGATCGGCCGCGGCGAGGACATGGAGATCACGACCTATCTCGAAAAAGCGATGTCGTCCGAATTGCAGGGCAATGTCATCGACCTTTGTCCAGTCGGCGCGCTGACTTCGAAGCCTTACGCGTTTCAGGCGCGGCCTTGGGAATTGACGAAGACCGAGAGCATCGACGCGATGGACGCGGCGGGCTCGAACATCCGCGTCGATGTGCGCGGCCGCGAAGTACAGCGCGTGATGCCGCGGTTGCATGAAGACGTGAACGAGGAATGGATTTCCGACAAGTCGCGTTTCATCTGGGACGGTTTGCGCACGCAGCGTCTCGACAAGCCTTATGTGCGCGTGAAGGGCAAGCTGGTGCAGGCGAGCTGGGCGGATGCCTTTGCGGCCATTGCAGAGAAAATGCGCGCGACGAACGCGAAGAAAGTCGGCGCCATCGTCGGCGATCTTTCGACGACGGAAGAGTCGTTTGCGCTGAAGAAGCTGATGGACGCGATCGGTTCGCCGAACCTCGATTGCCGCCAGGACGGTTCGGTGCTGCATCCGAAGTGGGGTCGCGCGAGCTATCTCTTCAACGCGACCATCGCCGGGATCGAACAAGCCGACGGCATGATGATCATCGGCGCGAATCCGCGCAAGGAAGCGCCGGTCATCAATGCGCGCATCCGCAAACGCTGGCGCGCGGGTAATTTTAAAGTCGGCCTCATCGGCGAGAAAGCCGATCTGACGTATGACTACGCTTATCTCGGCGCGGGGCCGGATACGCTCGCCGATTTCGTGAAGCACAAGAAGGCGAAGCTCCAGAAGCAGATCTGGCTGATCGGTCAGGGCGCGCTCTCGCGTCCGGACGGCGAAGCAATCTTGTCGATGTTCTCGAAGTCCGTTCACTCGGTCGGCGGCATCTCGGATGGCTGGAACGGTTTCTCGGTCTTGCACACCGCGGCGTCGCGCGTTGGTGCTCTCGATGTCGGCGCAGTGCCGGGCGAGGGCGGTTTGACGGCGCGCGAGATGGTAAAGGCCAAGGCGCTCGACGTTCTATTCCTGCTCGGTGCGGACGAGATCGAAGTCGAGAGCGACGCCTTCGTCGTTTACATCGGCACGCATGGCGACCGCGGCGCGCATCGCGCCGACGTCATTCTTCCGGCTGCCGCCTACACCGAAAAGTCCGGCATCTTCGTCAATACCGAAGGCCGCCCGCAGCTTGCGAAACGCGCGGCGTTCGCTCCGGGCGATGCGCGCGAAGACTGGGCGATCTTGCGAGCGCTCTCCGACGTGATCGGTTACAAACTGCCGTGGGATTCGCTCGCACAACTTCGCCAGCAGATGTTCGCGGCACACCCGCATCTCGCAAAACTCGACCAGATCGTGCCGGCAGATAGCTCCGCGCTTGCAAAACTCTCGAAGCTCGGCGGAGATGCGAAAAAGACCGCCTTCAAGTCGCCGGTCACGGACTTCTATCTCACCAATCCCATCGCGCGTGCGTCGGCTATCATGGCGGAATGCTCGCGTCTTGCCGCGGGCAAGCTCCCGCAGGCGGCGGAGTAACGCGCGATGAACTGGATGGATTTCTTCTGGCAGACACTCTGGCCGATCATCATCATTCTCGCGCAGAGCGTGTTGCTGCTCGTCGCACTCCTGATTTTCATCGCCTACATTCTCTTGGCCGACCGGAAAATCTGGGCGGCGGTGCAAATGCGCCGTGGCCCCAACGTAGTCGGCCCGTTCGGCCTGCTGCAATCTTTTGCCGATCTTCTGAAATTCGTGCTGAAAGAGCCGATCATTCCAGCGGGCGCGAACAAGGGCGTGTTTCTGCTGGCACCGCTCGTCACCTGCGTGCTTGCGCTTGCCGCGTGGGCAGTAATTCCGGTGCACCCCGGCTGGTCGATTGCCGAAATCAATGTCGGCATTCTTTATATATTCGCGATCTCATCCTTGATGGTCTACGGCGTGATCATGGCGGGCTGGGCGTCGAACTCGAAGTATCCGTTCCTCGCTGCACTTCGTTCCGCGGCGCAGATGGTGTCCTACGAAGTCTCGATCGGCTTCGTGATCATCACCGTGCTCATGTGCGCGGGCTCGCTGAACCTGACCAAGATCGTCGAAGCGCAGAACGGGCCGTGGGGTATGTTCCAGTGGTACTGGCTGCCGCTCCTGCCGATGTTCGTGATCTTCTATGTTTCGGCGCTCGCGGAAACGAACCGTCCGCCGTTCGATCTCGTCGAAGCAGAGTCCGAACTCGTCGCCGGCTTCATGGTCGAATACTCCTCGACGCCGTATCTCCTGTTCATGCTCGGCGAATACGTGGCGATCGTCACGATGTGCGCGATGGGCACGATCCTGTTCCTCGGCGGCTGGCTGCCGCCGTTCGATGTCGCGCCGTTCAACTGGCTGCCCGGCATCGTCTGGTTCGTGATCAAAGTCTGCTTCATGTTCTTCCTGTTCGCGATGGCGAAGGCGATCGTGCCACGCTACCGCTATGACCAGTTGATGCGCCTCGGCTGGAAAGTGTTCCTGCCGCTATCGCTCGCGATGGTCGTCGTCGTCGCCGCTGTTCTTCACTTCACGGGGTGGGCACCGAAATGAAACTCGACCGCGCCGCCCGCTCGATTTTCCTCTGGGAGTTCGTCTCGGCGTTCTTCCTCGCGATGCGCTATTTCTTCGCGAAGAAATCGACACTGAACTATCCGTTCGAGAAGGGCTATCTCTCGCCGCGCTTCCGCGGGGAACATGCGCTGCGCCGCTATCCGAACGGCGAGGAGCGCTGTATCGCCTGCAAACTCTGCGAGGCGATCTGTCCGGCGCAAGCGATCACCATCGAAGCCGGTCCGCGCCGGAACGATGGCACGCGCCGCACCACGCGCTACGACATCGACATGGTGAAGTGCATCTATTGCGGACTGTGCCAGGAAGCGTGCCCGGTCGATGCCATCGTGGAAGGTCCGAATTTCGAATTCGCGACTGAAACGCGCGAAGAACTTTATTACGACAAAGAGCGGCTGCTCGCGAATGGCGACCGCTGGGAGCGCGAGATAGCGAAGAATCTTTCGCTCGACGCGCCGTACCGGTGATCGCATGACCGTTCCGGCATTCTTCTTTTATCTCTTCTCTTCGGTCGCGGTGGCTTCCGCCTTTATGGTGATCGCGGGCCGCAACCCGGTTCACTCCGTCTTGTGGCTGATCCTGACCTTCGTGAATGCGGCGGGGCTGTTCCTGCTGATCGGCGCGGAATTCCTCGCGATGATCTTGGTCGTGGTCTATGTCGGTGCGGTCGCGGTGCTGTTCCTTTTCGTCGTGATGATGCTGGACGTGGATTTCGCCGAATTGCGCGAAGGCTTTCTGCAATATCTTCCGGTCGGCGCGCTGGTGGGGCTGGTCTTTCTGGTCGAACTCGTGCTGGTCGTCGGTAGCTGGGTTACAAGTCCGGGGATTACCAACGCGATTACCGCGCCGATCCCGAATCCCGCACAGGTGACAAATACCGAAGCGATCGGGCGCGTGCTCTACACGACCTATGTGCATTACTTCCAGCTTGCAGGCGCAATCCTGCTGGTCGCGATGATCGGCGCAATCGTGCTGACGCTGCATCACCGCCCGAACGTGAAACGCCAGAGCGTGGCTTCGCAGAACGCGCGCACGCGCGACACGGCTATCGAAGTCGTCAAAGTAAAGCCGGGCGAGGGGCTCTAAGATGATCGTCGGCCTCTCGCATTACCTGACCGTAGCGGCGATTTTGTTCACGCTCGGTACGCTCGGCATTTTCCTGAACCGGAAGAACGTGATCGTCATCCTGATGTCGATCGAGCTGATTTTGCTTGCCGTGAACATCAATCTCGTGGCGTTCTCGGCATTTCACAACGACATCGTCGGCCAGATTTTTGCGCTTCTTGTGCTGACGGTCGCCGCCGCCGAGGCCGCGATCGGTCTTGCCATTCTCGTCGTGTTCTTCCGCAACAGCGGTTCGATCGCGGTCGAAGACATCAATTCGATGAAGGGCTGATGCACCCATGACGATGTATCACTTCATTGTCTTCCTTCCGCTCGCGGGCGCGCTCATCGCAGGCCTGTTCGGCCGTGTCATCGGCGCGCGGCCGTCCGAGATCGTAACCACGCTGTTTCTGCTGATCGCGGCAGGCTTGTCGTGGGTCGCATTCTTCGATGTCGGCTTTTACGGCCGCGACATGCGCGTGCCGCTGTTCACCTGGATTTCCGCGGGCGACCTGAAGGTCGAATGGGCGCTGCGCATCGATACGCTCACCGCCGTCATGCTGGTCGTCGTGAACAGCGTTTCCGCGCTCGTGCATCTTTATTCCATCGGCTACATGCATGAGGATCCGCATCGTCCGCGCTTCTTCGCCTATCTCTCGCTCTTTACCTTCGCGATGCTCGCGCTCGTTACCGCCGACAACCTCGTGCAGTTGTTCTTCGGTTG
>JAKFYO010000069.1 GCA_021730825.1 Hyphomicrobiales bacterium | reverse complement strand
GTAACGCACCGACTTTCCTCCCGCTTGGCCGCCCGGCTCCTCCGTGGCAGGCTCTAGCGTCAACCGGAAACGCGAAATGCCCCGCACGCGCCAGAGTTTCGAGTCCGGCCATCACCGTAAATTTCTCGTCATCATCGACGAAACGCCGGAATGCGACCGCGCTGTTTATTATGCAAGCCGCCGGGCCGTGCGAACGGGCGGTAAACTCGTGATGCTTGCCTGCATTTCCACCGGCGAAGCGAACCAGCAGTGGCTCGGCGTCGGCGAACTGATGCTCGCCGAAGCGCGCGACGAAGTGGAAAAGCGGCTCGATCATTTCGCGGCGCGCGCGCGGCATCTTGCAGGCATCGATCCGGAAATCATCATCCGCGAAGGCAGCAAAGCCGACGAGATTCAGAAGCTGATCGAAGAAGACCCGGACATCGGCGTGCTGGTGCTCGCCGCCGGTACCGACAACAAAGGCCCTGGTCCGCTGGTCTCCTCGCTCGCAAGCTCGCGCTCGGTCACCATGACCATCCCGATCACGATCGTGCCGGGGCAATTAACCGACGAAGAGCTCGACGCGCTCGCATAAAGGCCTTGCGCAGGCCTCCCTTCCGAAACCGGCCCGGAGACCCTACATTCCGGTTCAGAAGTGCCGATTTGGCCTGAAGGAGGCCTAAATCATGTTCATCCAGACCGAATCCACGCCGAATCCGGCAACGCTCAAGTTCCTGCCGGGTAAAGCCGTGTTGCCGCAGGGCACCCTCGATCTGCGGAATAAAGAAGACGCTTCGCGCTCGCCGCTGGCCGCGAAGCTCTTCGAGATCCCGCAAGTATCGGGCGTTTTCTTCGCGCAGGATTTCATCACGGTCACCAAGACCGACGGCGAGTGGCAGCACCTGAAGCCCGCGATCCTGGGCGCGATCATGGAGCACTACCTCTCCGGCGAGCCGATCCTGAAATCGGGCGCCTCGACGCAAACCGCCGACGACGAGGAGTTCTTCGACGCCGATGACGCCGGCACCGTAGCCACGATCAAGGAACTGATCGAAACGCGCGTGCGCCCGGCAGTCGCAAACGACGGCGGCGACATCACCTTCCGCGGTTATAAAGACGGCATCGTGTTTCTGAACATGAAGGGCGCCTGCGCCGGCTGCCCGTCCTCGACCGCAACGCTCAAAAACGGCATCGAGAACCTGCTCCGGCACTTCGTGCCGGACGTGCAGGAAGTCCGTCCGATGTAATTCCGGGCCGCCTTTATCGGGCGGCCCGTTTCATTTAAGACCGTCGCAACCGGCACCGGATTGCGCTTTTCATGAAAATCCTAGCGATCGATACCGCGCTCGACGCCTGTCAGGCAGCGGTCTTCGATTCCGAGGAGCAGAAGCTCCTCGCGATGCTCTCGCATGACATGCGCCGCGGGCACGCCGAGGCGCTGATCCCGATCATTGCCGATGCGATGAAGGCGGCGGGTTTGGAGTTCTCCGATCTCGACCGCATCGCGACCACGGTCGGGCCCGGCAGCTACACCGGACTGCGGGTCGGGATTTCCGCAGCAAAGGGTCTCGCGATCGCCTCCGGCAAGCCGACGATCGGAATTACGACACTCGCGGCGCTCGGCGCACCGCAGATCGAAGAAGATCCGGCAGTGCCGGTGGTGACCGCGATCGACGCGCGTCACGGAAATATTTTCTATCAGATGGCAGGCGCCGGTCAGCGCGTGCTCCTGAGCCCGCGTCACTCTTCGATTGAAGACGCAATCCCGACGATCACCGCTGGGCCCGTGCGGATCGTCGGGCCTGCCGCTGCGTTGCTCGCCGCGAAGTGGCCGCGTCATGCCGGGGCCGCGCCGGTTTCGATCGATGTACGCGCAAAGCCGAGCATCGAATGGGTGGCCCGGTTAGCCGCCATGACCGAGCCGACACGCTCGCCGGCCAAACCGCTTTATCTGCGCGCGCCCGATGTGACGCCGCAGGCTTCGCATCACGTGCCGCGCCAATGATCGGGAAGTTGGCAGAATTTTTTAAGCGCGCCGAGCCCGCAATCCTCGACGCGCGGCCGGGGGACGCTTCCGCGCTCGCGGTACTGCATCGCGTTTCCTTTCGTCATGGCTGGAGCGAAAACGAATTCGAACGGTTGCTTGCGGATCGTGCAGCGATTGCGCATGTCGCGCGCGCCAATGGCGGGCGCGGTGCGGTGGTCGGTTTCGTGCTTTCGCATCGCGTCGATCACGAAGCCGAAATCCTTCTGGTCGCGCTAGCGCCCGGCGAGCGCGGTCACGGCACTGCGACGAAGTTGCTCGCGAAGCATCTCGGGCGCCTTGCCGCATTAGGCGTTTCGCGCGTGTTTCTCGAAGTCGATGAGGGCAACGCCTCCGCGCGCAAACTCTATTCGCGTGCGGGGTTTGCGGAGGTCGGACGCCGCGCAGGGTATTATCGTAAGCCTGAAGGCAATGCCGCAGCGCTCGTGCTTGGGCGCGATCTCAACGGATAAGTGCCGGTGGACGCCGGAACACGCGGCCCCTAGAATCCGCGCCGTAATGTGAGGCACCGAATTGCCAGCCGAAAAGGAACTTTCCGCGATCGAACAGGCCTGCGCTGCCAAGGGCATGCGCATGACCGAGCAGCGCCGCGTGATCGCACGCGTGCTCGGTTCCTCGCAGGACCACCCCGACGTCGAGGAACTGTATCGCCGCGCGGTTGCGATCGACGACAAGATTTCCATCTCCACCGTCTATCGCACCGTGAAACTATTCGAGGATGCCGGCATCATCGAGCGGCACGATTTCCGCGAAGGCCGCTCGCGCTACGAGCAGGTGCCGGACGAGCACCACGACCATCTGATCGACGTGAACAGCGGCGCCGTGATCGAATTTCATTCCGAGGAAATCGAGCGCCTGCAAGAAGAGATTGCGCGCCGCCACGGTTTCAAGCTGGTCGGCCACCGGCTCGAGCTTTACGCGGTGCGCCTCAAAGGCAAATCCTGATCCGCCATGGGCTTCGCGTACCGGACCACGCTGTTCGTGCTGATGCTGATGGTCACGGTGCCGGCGCAGTGGCTTGCGCTGAAACTGAAGCTGCCGCTCCTGCGTTCGCTGCCTGTGTGGTTTCACCGCACTGTTTTGAAAATTCTCAACATCAAGGTTGAAGTTGTCGGTGCGCCGTCCGGCCGGGAGCGGCCACTGCTTTTCGTTTCCAATCATGTGTCCTGGCTCGACATCATCGTGCTCGGCTCGACCGGGCCGCTCGTCTTCATCGCGAAAGCGGAAATCGCGAACTGGCCGCTGTTCGGCACGTTTGCGCGGATGCAGCGCTCGATCTTCGTGGACCGCAACCGGCGTCACGGCACCGGACAGGTGAACCAGTCCATCGCAAAGATGCTCTCGGGCGGCGATCCGGTCGTGCTCTTCGGCGAAGGCACTTCGAGCGACGGCAACCGCGTGCTGCAATTCCGTTCGGCGCTGCTCGGCGGACTTCGTGACGCGATGGAAGAGAACGGCCGCGGTTTCGTGCAGCCGGTTTCGATCGCCTACCGCAAATTCCACGGCATCCCGATGGGCCGGCAGAATCGCGAAATCGCGGCCTGGTATGGCGACATGGACCTGGTCCCGCACCTGCTGCGGGTGCTGAAGTCGGGGGCAATCGACGTCACCTTGGCCTTCGGAAAGGTCATGGAAGTGGCCCACGAGGACGACCGCAAGACCTTGTCCCGTAACGTAGAATCGGCGGTCCGGAGGCTGAATTCACTATCTCTGGCGGGCCGTCCGGAACTGCTTACGGAATCCGTTTGCTTGGCCGGGGAAAGGCGCTAAGACTTTCCGACATGCCAATACAGGGTGAACTGCCTTGCCCCCGCAACTTTGGCGGGTGGCTACGCGTTCCGGTTTCGGTGCCCCCGGCGCGATGAGCAACGCTCGCAAGGTTCATATCAAGTCGTTCGGCTGCCAGATGAACGTCTACGACGCGCGTCGTATGGCGGACACGTTGGCGCGCGACGGTTACGCGGAGACTCAAGATCCCGCGCAGGCAGACCTCATTATTCTCAATACGTGCCACATCCGCGAAAAGGCGGTGGAAAAGGTCTATTCGGAACTCGGCCGCCTGCGGGAAATGGGCGAGGACGCCGAAAAGCAGGGCCGTCCGCAGATGATCGCGGTCGCGGGCTGCGTCGCACAGGCCGAAGGCAAGGAAATCATGCGCCGCGAGGCGGCGGTGCGTCTCGTGGTCGGGCCGCAGAACATTCATCGCATTTCCGAACTCGTCGCACGCGCCAACACCGGCGAAGCGGTGGTCGATACCGAATTCGCGGTCGAAGACAAATTCGAACAACTGGCGAAACCGAAACCGGAAGTGACCCGCGCGCGCGGCATCTCCGCCTTCGTCACCGTGCAGGAAGGTTGCGACAAGTTCTGCACCTTCTGCGTCGTGCCCTATACGCGCGGGAATGAAGTCTCGCGCTCGGCCGAACGCATTATCAGCGAGACGGAAACGCTGGTCGCGCAGGGCGTGCGCGAAGTGACGCTGCTCGGGCAGAACGTGAATGCCTATCACGGCCGCGGCACGGACGGGCGCAACTGGACATTGCCGAAGCTGATTGGGCGTCTTTCGGAAATTCCCGAACTGCTTCGCATCCGCTACATGACCAGCCATCCGCGCGACATGGATGACGAACTGATCGAGGCGCATCGCGACATCGAGAAGCTGATGCCGTTTCTGCATCTGCCGGTGCAATCGGGCTCCGACCGCATTCTCGATGAAATGAACCGCAAGCATACGCGTGCGGAATATCTGAAGATCATCGAGCGCGTGCGTAAAGCGCGACCGGACATTGCATTTTCTTCGGATTTCATCGTTGGTTTCCCCGGCGAAACCGATCGGGACTTCGAAGACACGTTGGCACTCGCCCGCGAAGTCCGTTTCGCGCAGTGCTACACGTTCAAATACAGCCCGCGCCCCGGCACGCCGGCCTCGGACATCAGCGCGCAGGTTCCCGAAGACGTGAAAACCAAGCGGCTCTATCGCCTGCAAGAACTGATCGAAGCGCAGCAACACGCGTTCAACATGAGCTGCGTCGGCCGCGAGCTCGATGTGCTGTTCGAAAAGCCCGGCCGTCACGAAGGCCAGATCGTCGGCCGCTCGCCTTATCTTCAGCCCGTTCCCGTCATGGCACCAGCCTCGATCATCGGCTCGGTTGCGAGGGTGAAGGTCAACGAACTGCGCACCTATAGTTTGATCGGCGAGATCGTCTCGAATGCGCCGGTTTCGCCATTGAAAAACACCCTCCCGGAGGTGAATGCGTTTGCCTAGTCCTGGTCCCGAAGCCGGCAAGAAAGCGCCGTGGGAACGCGGCCGCGAAAGCGCGGACGGCTTGATGGTCACGTTCGACGACAATCGCCTGGCGAGCGTCCTGTTCGGGCGTTACGGCGAAAACCTTGCGCTCATCGAGCGGCGCCTCGGCGTCACCATCGACCAGCGCGGCAATCATGTCGCAATCGACGGTCCACGCGATGCCTGTGAAAAAGCGCGCAAGACCCTCGAAGGTCTTTATGACGAACTGCGTGCAGGCCGCGACGTGAGCGCGGGCGACGTCGAAGGCGCGCTCCGCGCGGCGCAAACGCAGACTTCGTTCTTCGATAACGAACCGGGCAATGGCGGCGACAAATCCGGGTTCGGCGACATTCGTCTCAGAAAACGCGCGGTGCGTGCCCGCACGCAAATGCAGGACGCTTACATCCGCGCCATGAAGCGCAACACGCTCGTGTTCGGCATCGGGCCTGCCGGCACCGGCAAGACCTGGCTCGCAGTCGCGCACGCGGTTTCGCTTTACGAGCGGCGCGAGGTGGACCGCATCGTGCTGTCGCGTCCCGCGGTCGAAGCCGGCGAACGGCTCGGATTTCTGCCGGGAGACATGCGCGAGAAGGTCGATCCCTATCTGCGTCCGATGTACGACGCACTTTATGATCTTATGGATCGCGCGCTGGTCGAGCGCGCGCTTCAATCCGGCGAGATCGAAATCGCGCCGCTCGCCTTCATGCGCGGCCGCACGCTCGCCAATGCCGCGATCATTCTGGACGAAGCGCAGAACACCACGCCGATGCAGATGAAGATGTTCCTGACCCGCCTCGGCGAACACTCGCGCATGATCGTGACGGGAGATCCTTCGCAGATCGACCTGCCGTCCGGACAAAGCTCCGGGCTCGTGGAAGCGACTGCGTTGCTGAGCGGTGTCGAGGAAATCGCGCAGATACAATTCACCGGCGCGGATGTCGTGCGTCACGAACTCGTCGGCCGCATCGTCGCGGCTTACGACAGCGCCGACGAGAAGAAGAAAAAGGGCAAGAACACTTGAGTTTCGCGATCGATATATCGGCAGAGTCGGAAGGCTGGGCGAAAATTCCGGACTTCGAAGATTGCGTCAGGCGAGCCGCGGAAGCCGCGATGCTGGACAACGAGGCGCCGCCTTCGGAGATTTCCGTCGTGCTTTCGGACGACGAGCACATCCGCGAATTGAACAAGCATCACCGCGGCATGGACAAGCCGACCAACGTGCTTTCCTTTCCGCCTGCGCGCATGAAGACGCCTGCGGGGGCTACGCGTTTTCTCGGCGATGTCGTGCTTGCTTTTGAGACGATCGAGCGCGAGGCGGCCGAAGAAGCCAAGCCCTTTGCAAACCACCTGTCGCATCTCGTGGTGCACGGCGTGCTGCATTTGCTCGGCTACGATCACGAAGACGAGGACGAAGCCGAGACGATGGAATCGCGTGAGCGCCAGATTTTGGCGAAGCTCGGCATTCCCGACCCTTATGCGGAGCGTGGCAACGCCGCGAACCCGGCATGAGCGACAACGGCGACAGAAGTAACGGCCCAGAGAACGGCGACAAGCCGTCATGGAGCGAGCGCGTGCTCGCGAAGTTCGGGCTCTCGCGCAAGAAGTCGATCCGCACCGATCTTGCCGAGGTTCTGGCCGAAACGCCCGACCCGAAGACGCAAGCCGGTTCCGAGTTCACGCCCGCCGAGCAGACCATGTTGCAGAACGTGCTCGGTCTCAGAGAACGGCGCGTGGCCGACGTGATGGTCGCGCGCGCGGAGATGATCGCGGTAAAGAAAGATATTCCGATCGGCCAGCTGCTCTCGACTTTCGCCAAGGCCGGTCACTCGCGCCTCGTCGTCTATGGCGAGACGCTGGATGAGCCGATCGGCATGGTGCACATACGCGATCTTGTTTCGTATCTGACGGCGCAAGCGGCCGCGTCACAGAAGGGCAAGCGCCCGCGGCGAAAGTTCGACCCGAAGTCGATCGATCTCGCGCAACCGTTGTCCGAGACTAAAATCACACGCCGCATTCTTTATGTGCCGCCGTCGATGCCCGCGGTCGATCTCCTCGTGAAGATGCAGGCAACGCGAATTCATCTGGCGCTCGTCATCGACGAATACGGCGGCACCGACGGCCTCGTCTCGATCGAAGACATTGTAGAGGAAATCGTCGGCGATATCGAAGACGAACACGACGATCAGGAAAGCCGGATCGTGGCACTCGGCGACGGCAGTTTCCTTGCCGATGCGCGCGCATCATTGACCGAAGCGATGGAAGCCATCGGCGACGGCTTCGATGTCGGCACTTCCGCCGACGAGGTCGATACGCTCGGCGGGCTTCTGGTCACGCTTGCGTCGCGGGTGCCGATCCGGAATGAAATCCTGCGCGGGCCGGGCGATTTCGACTTCGAGATCATCGACGCAGATCCGCGCCGCGTGAAGCGCGTGCGCATCTTCCGCCGTCCGCCGGAACCGCCGAAGCGCGAACGCAAACGCAAACCCAAGGCTCCTGCCGAATCTTCCGTGGTTCAGTCCGCCGAGCCGGAAACGAATACGCCGCAGAACATGGACAACCGCAACGCCAGCGGGTAACCGGCGGACATGACGCTTGCCGATCTTGCGAATCGCGTAGTGCTGTCCTGGGGCTGGAAGCGGCGTGGCATCGCGTTCGTTTCGGGAGCGCTTTCAGCGCTTGCCATGGCGCCGTTCGATCTGTGGCCCGTTCTCGCGATTACATTTCCAGTCTTTATCTGGCTGCTCGACGGCGCCGGCGCCGGAAAGCGCGGATTGCTTGCTGCTTTCGCGACCGGCTGGTGGTTCGGCTTCGGTTACTTCGTCGCCGGGCTTTACTGGATCGGGATGGCGCTCTTTGTCGAGGCCGACAAATTCGCTTGGCTTTTGCCATTTGCCGTGCTCGGCATTCCCGCAGGCCTCGCCTTCTTCACCGGCTTCGGCGCGATGCTTGCCCGCGCAATGTGGACCACCGGTCCCGTTCGCATTCTCGCTTTTGCCGCCGGACTTGGAATTTCCGAATGGCTGCGCGGCACGATCCTCACCGGCTTTCCCTGGAATAGTTTCGGTTATGCGCTGACAAGCCTGCCGCAACTCGCGCAAGGCGCGTCGCTGGTTGGACTGTGGGGGCTGACATTGCTTGCACTCGCGATCTTTGCATCTCCCGCAACGATCACGGACGCGCGCGACCGCACCGCGCATCCTTGGCTGCCGCTCATACTCTCCGCGCTCGCACTCTTTCTGCTCGGCACTTACGGCTGGCATCGTCTCGCCAACAATGAAATCGCAAATGTCGAAGGCGTGCGGCTCCGCCTGATGCAGCCGAATATCTCGCAGAACCTGAAATGGCAGCCGGAGCAGCGGCCGGCCGTGATGCGGCGCTATCTCTCGCTCTCCGATCAGGCGACGGCCCCGGACCGGCAGGGCGTCAAAGACATTACGCATCTGATCTGGCCGGAGTCGGCGTTTCCGTTTTTTCTCGATCGCGAACCGCAGGCGCTCGCGCAGATCGGCGAGCTTTTGCCGCCGGGCGTATCGCTGATCACGGGGGCGATCCGTCTCGATGCGCCGCTCAAGGGCAGCAACGACGCGCGCGTTTTCAACTCGATCCGCGTGCTGCGCGACGACGGCTCGATCATCGCGACCTACGACAAACTTTATCTCGTGCCGTTCGGAGAGTTTTTGCCGTTTCAATCGTTGCTCGAGAGTATCGGCTTGCAGCAGCTCACGCGGATCCGGGGCGGCTTCACCGCGGGCACGCGCAGACGCGCGTTGACTATTCCCGGTCTGCCGCCGGCGGCACCGCTCATTTGTTATGAGGCGATCTATCCCGGCTATGTTTTGCCGGAAGGCCCGCGGCCGCGCTGGATTTTAAATCTCACGAACGATGCGTGGTTCGGCATCACGCCCGGCCCATACCAGCATTTCGCGCAGGCGCGTCTTCGCGCAATCGAAGAAGGGCTGCCGCTGGTGCGGGTCGCCAACAACGGCATCTCCGCGATCGTCGACCCGCTCGGACGAGTCGTCCGGTCTTTGCCGCTTGGGAGTGACGGATTGATCGACGGATCGCTGCCGCAGGC
>JAKFYO010000176.1 GCA_021730825.1 Hyphomicrobiales bacterium | reverse complement strand
GATGAGATTGCCTTCACCCCAGCGCATCGACTTGGGCCACGGGAACGAGCGCACGATGGAGGGGATCAGCTCCGCGATGACTTCTTGTGTCGCGCGGCCCTTCTTCTCGGTGATCGCGATATAGAAGTCGCCCTTTTTGTCGTTCTGGATTGTCGCTTCCGAGATCGACTTGAGACCGGCGCCTTTCAGGAAGCCCTGGATCGCGCCATCTGGCGCGCCGACGCGCGGACCTTTCTTTTCTTCTTTGAGGTCCGGCTGTCTCAAAGGCAGGCCGTGAATGGAAAGCGCGAGGCGGCGCGGGGTCACGAAAGCCTTCGCGCCTTCATAGACGAGCCCGCCGTTCACCAGCGCGTCGGTGACGAGCTTTTTCAGGTTGTCCGCCGCCTGCCGCTGCATGCGGGCGGGAATTTCCTCGGAGAAAAGCTCTAAGAGAAGATCGGGCATCTCAGGCTTTCAGCTCTGCGAGCTTCGCGACAATCGCAAAACGATCGGCAAGTCCCGCAAGCGCCGCGCGATGCAACGTGTCGGCGGCGAATGCCGGCCCGCCGGTCGGGTCGGGCAGATCGCGCGTTGCCGCGGCATCCGACACCACCGTAGTGCGGTAGCCGAGATCGAGTGCCGCGCGCACAGTGGAGGATATGCACATATGAGTCTGGAAGCCCGCGACGATCAGCGATTTCTTTCCGGTCTTCGTGAGTAAATCCTGCAAGTTGGTCTGCGCAAACGCGTTCGGCAGCGGCTTTTCGACAATCGCTTCGCCGCTTTCATTCATGGCTTGCGGTGCGAGCTTGAACGTATCCGCGCCCGGATCGAATAATCCACCTGCGCGGCCCTTGTGCTGTACGTGAATGATCGGCGCGCCAGCTGCGCGCGCGGCTTTCAGAAGGATCGCGATATTCTCGAGCGCAGGACCAATGCCGGAAAGCGGCAGCTTGCCGTTCACATATTCATTCTGCGCGTCGATGATGATGACTGCGCTTTCCGAGAATTTTCCCGGCTCGAGCGGCGCGCCGGACATCTGCATCAAAGTTTTCGGTGCGTTCATGCGCGGCCTCCTGCGGTTTTGAGCCACGCGGCGCCGCAGGCTTTCGCAAGTTCGCGCACGCGCAGGATGTAGCTCTGCCGCTCGGTGACCGAGATCACACCGCGCGCATCCAAGAGATTAAAGACATGGCTCGCCTTGATGCACTGATCGTAGGCCGGCAGCGCCATCAGATGTTCTTCCTGTTTGCCGTCTTTCCAGCCCGCTTCGAGATATTTGGTACAGGCGCTTTCCGCCATCTTGAATTGCTCGAACAGCATCGCGGTGTCGGCAAGCTCGAAATTATGTTTCGAGTATTCCTTCTCGGCTTGCAGGAACACGTCGCCGTAAGTCACTTTCTTATTGCCATCTAGCCCGTTGAAGTTGAGGTCGTAGACGTTCTCGACGCCCTGCACATACATAGCTAAACGCTCAAGCCCGTAAGTCAGCTCGCCCGACACCGGCGCGCACTCGAAGCCCGCGACCTGCTGGAAATATGTGAACTGCGAAACTTCCATGCCGTCGCACCAGCATTCCCAGCCGAGACCCCACGCGCCGAGCGTCGGGCTTTCCCAGTCGTCTTCGGCAAAGCGAATGTCGTGAACCTTCGCATCGATGCCGATCGCGGTCAGTGATTGCAGGTAAAGCTCCTGCAAGTTCGGCGGCGAGGGCTTCAGGATCACCTGATACTGATAATAATGCTGGAGCCGGTTCGGGTTCTCGCCATAGCGGCCGTCTTTCGGGCGGCGCGACGGCTGCACGTAAGCGACGTTCCACGGCTTCGGCCCGAGCGCACGCAGCGTGGTCGCCGGATGAAAGGTGCCCGCGCCCATTTCCATGTCATAGGGCTGCAGGATCACGCAGCCCTGCTTCGCCCAGAAATTCTGGAGCGCGAGGATCAGGCCCTGAAAAGAGCGGGCGGGCGAAAGCGGATCGTTCTTGTCGGACATTTTGCGCCGGTCTCGAAAATCGGCGCGACCCTAGGGAGGCAGGGCGGCGAAGGCAAGCTACTCGTAGGAAAGCGCCACCACGGGGTCCATCTGCGCGGCTTTCCGCGCCGGCAGATAGCCGAACAGCAAGCCCGTGAGGAATGCGCAGGAGAACGCGAGAATCGCAGGCAGCGGCGAGAGCAGGATCGCCACACCGAAACTCTGCACGATCAGCGCGACCGAGATGCCGATTGCAACACCGGCAAGGCCGCCGATGCCGCAGACCACGAGCGCCTCGGTATTGAATTGCAACAGGATGTTGCCCATGCGCGCGCCGGTCGCCATGCGCACCCCGATCTCGCGCGTCCGCTCGGTGACGGAAACCAGCATGATGTTCATGACGCCGATGCCGCCGACCAGCAACGAAATAGCGGCGACCGAAGCGAGCAGCAGCGTCAGCGTTTCCTGCGTTGCGATAGCCGCCTCCAGAATCGAAGCCGTATTGCGGATCGTGAAATCGGTGACGCCGCGGTGCCGCTCGGTGACGAGTTTCTCGATCGCCGTTTGCGTTTCGGTGATCTCGTTCGAGTCGGCGACAAGCACCGTTACCGAATTGAGAAACCGCCGCCCGAAGATACGCATGTATCCGGTCGAAAGCGGCATGATCACGATGTCGTCCTGATCCGTGCCCCAGGGCGTCGCGCCGCGTGTGCTGAGCACGCCTGCGATCTCGAACGGTACGTTGCGAACCAGCAAGTATTTTCCGACCGGACTCGTTCCGTCGGGAAAAAGTGTATTCGCGACTGTCTGGCCGAGCACGACGACGGGCGCATAGCCTTTCACGTCGTCTTCGGAAATGAAGCTGCCTTCGGCCATCGCCCAGTCGCGCGCGATCGCATAGCCGGGCCAGGCGCCTTGTATCAGCGTCGAATAATCGATGTTGCCGTAGCGCACCGTGACGCGCGTCGCGCGTTCCGCCGAGACAGCTGTTACTCCCGGAAGCTGCGCGATTGCCCTCGCATCTTCTTCGACCAGCGTTGCGTTATCGCCCGCGACCCGGACGCGCGCAGCGCCCGGCCTCACGACCAATAAGTTCGTGCCCATCGCGGAGATGCGTTCCAGCACTTGTTGTTTCGAGCCGTCGCCAATCGCGAGCATCGCGACAACCGCGGCGACACCGATCACGACGCCGAGCAGGGTCAGCGCGGTACGGAAGAGGTTCACCCTCATCGAATGCAGCGCCATCTTGGTCGCTTCGACGAGATCGGGCAGCCAGCGGTTGCGCGTGGTGAGATCGAGTTTGAAATCCGGTGCGGCGGCTTTCTTGTCTTTTACGATGCGTTCGTCGGACTTGATGAGACCGTCGGCAATGTTGATCACGCGATGCGTATGCTCCGCGATTTCCGGGTTGTGCGTGATCAGAATGACGGTGCGGCCTTCGGCGTGCAGTTCTTTCAGAAGCGCCAGCACCTCTTCGCCGGAGCGGCTGTCGAGTGCGCCGGTCGGCTCGTCCGCGAGAATGACTGGCGCTTCGTTCATCAACGCGCGTGCGATCGAGACGCGCTGCTGCTGCCCGCCGGAGAGTTCGGTCGGGCGATGATCCGTACGCTCGCCCAAACCCAGACGCGCAAGCAGTTCCTTCGCGCGTTTCACGCGCTCGTTCTTCGGGCGTCCGGCATAGGCTGCTGGAATCTCCACGTTCTCCGCCGCGGTGATTCCGGCCATAAGGTTGAAGCGCTGAAACACGAAGCCGAACGTGCGGCAACGAAGTGCGGCGAGTTCATCCGAGGTGAGGGTCGCGACATCGATGCCGGTGACGCGATACTCGCCGCCCGAAGGCCGGTCGAGACAGCCGATGATGTTCATCAGTGTCGACTTGCCGGAACCGGACTGGCCCATGATCGCGACGAATTCTCCCGCTTCGATGGTGAGCGAAACGCCATCGAGTGCGCGGACGGTGGTCGTACCCTGCTGGTAATGTTTGGTGACGTTCGTGATTTCGATCAGCGGCGATTGCGGCGCCGCCGCGCGTGCAGCAGAAGAAGTGCGTTTCTGATATTGCGCGGCGCTCATCTGAATTTCGAGTTGCCGAAGCTGAAGCTCTTTTGCTTCTGGTCGGAGCGCGCAAGCTGTCCGACCACGACCTGCTCGCCCTCGTTGAGGCCGCTCTTTATTTCGGCGAGGTTGCGGTCCTGCAACCCGACGGTCACGCGCTTTAGTTTCACCGAACCGTTTTCCACAACGCGTACGGTGAAGCCGCCTTTTTCCCGTTGCGAGGGACGAAGTGCTGCAACCGGAACCAGGAGCGAATCTTTCACCGCGCCAAGTACGAAGAACACTTGCGCGGTCATATTGGTCATCAGTTCGCGTTCCTTGTTCGGAACGTCGATCAGCACGTTATAAAGAATGACGTCGTTGACGGTCTGCGGCGTGGGCAACACCTGGCGCACGGTCGCGGTGTAGCGCTTGTCGGGCGAGCCGAGTGTCGTGAAATAGACCGGCATGCCCGCGGTGATGCGCGGCACATCGGCTTCGGCTACCTGCGCCCACACCGTCATGATATCGAGATCGGCAATGCGAACGATGATCGGCGCGGTC
Source organism: Hyphomicrobiales bacterium (assembly GCA_021730825.1). Classification (GTDB taxonomy): domain Bacteria; phylum Pseudomonadota; class Alphaproteobacteria; order Rhizobiales; family Xanthobacteraceae. Next base: position 4,943 of record JAKFYO010000176.1, on the reverse strand, counting down.
TGATTTGCGTTCAGCGTCTGGCCTTCGAACGCAATCTGGTCGACGACCGTGCCGGCCTGCGGCGCGAAAATCTTGGTGTAGTTGAGATTGGCTTCGTCGCCCTGGAGCGTCGCTTCCATCTCTTTGATCTGCGCTTCGAACGAGCCGATCTTGGCCTGATTGATCTTGAAGTTTGCCGTCGCAAGTTCGAACGCGTCTTTGCTGGTCGCGTTGGTCGAATAAAGCTGGCGGGCACGGTCTTCGCGCGCCTGATCCAGCACGAGTTGCGCACGGGCCTGTTCGAGTTGCGCTTTCAGGTTTTCGATCTTCGCGCGGCCGGCGAGCACGCGCGTCTGGTAAACCGTGGGGTCGATCTGCGCGAGCGACTGGCCCTGTTTCACGACGTCGCCGATTTCGACTTCGACCTTGCGAAGCTGGCCGGAAACCTGCGTGCCGACATCGACGAAAGTTTTCGGCCGCACCTGCGCAAGCGCAGTCACGGTTTTCTCGAGATCGCCTTTGATGACAGGTTGCGTGCGATAAGAGGCGGCGTTGTCGCCGTCGCCGCCGATAAAATACCACCCGAACGCCGCGACAAGCACGCCGAACAGCGCAATCGAAGCCAGCCACCGCTTGTCTTTTAGTTGCGGAAAGCGCGAAGTAATTCCGGACATATTAGCCTTCTGCAACATGGCGCTTTACGATTTTCTCGGCCGGTAATTGCCCGTCACGGGGTCACGCTCGAGCTTACGCACTTCGTCGCCATCCGTGTTGCGCACGCGCTCGAGATCCTCGTTGGCTTTTTTCTCGGCCATCGACCACAGCTTGGCGCCGATCACGGCTCCCGCCGCACCGATCAGCCAGACAATAAGAGGAGGCATCCTGAAAACCCTCGCGTGAAAGCCTTATAAACCGTAGCGGCCCCAAAGCGCGCGTTCTTCGGCAGCAGCGAGCGCGGTTCTCGCCCAGTCGTCGCCCAGTATAGCGCCGGACATGCCGGGAATGCGACGGGCGAAAAATCCGCTCGGCGGCGCAACCAGGGGCGTCTGCACGTGCTTGCCGAAGCGCTTTTGCAGCGTGCCGCGCAGGTCGCCGATGCCGTCGATCAGGCCGTATTCCATCGCCTGTTCGGCGAGCCAGTATTCGCCGTTGAACAGCGTCTTGTCGGAGCCTTTGAGACGCTTGCCGCGTCCGCGCTTCACCAGCGCGATGAAGTCTTCATGGATTTTCGTTTGCAGCGCTTTCAGGCGGCGGATGTCTTCCGGCTTCTCGGGGAGGAAAGAGTCCAACTGCCGCTTGCTGTCGCCCGCGGTATAGACGCGCCGTTCGATGCCGAGTTTTTTGATCATCTTCTCGAAGCCGAAGCTCGCAGAGACGACGCCGATCGAACCGACGATGGAATAATTGTCGGCGATGATTTCGTCGCCGGCGCAGGCGATCATGTAGCCGCCGCTCGCAGCCACATCTTCCACGAAAACGATGACCTTCTTCTTGTTCTTTTCCGCAAGCTGGCGAATGCGCTGATGGATGAGATGCGATTGCGTCGGCGCGCCGCCGGGCGAATTCACGACCAGCGCAACGGCAGGGGCCTTCTTGTACGCGAATGCCTTATCGAGTTGCTTCGAGACCGATGCGAGCGACATGGATGAAACGAGCGGCATGTTGATGCCGATGGGTCCCGAAAGCCGAACCACCGGCACCACGGGGCGCCTACGGAACAGCCGCGAGAAGAATCCGCTCTTTTCGTTGTTTGCCATCGCTCAGTCTCCGAACAGGGAAGCGCCGTCACGAAGGATTCGTTCCGCGACCGCGCTGGGTTTTCCGTCTTTGTCGTTGAGAGTGATGCCGGGAAGCATCTGCGTTGGCGTCTTTCGCCCTTTGATGGCTCGCACGATCAAGCGGATCGCGGCGGTTTCCGGTTTTGGGAATACCGGCAGGATTTCAATAGCACCGAAGCGCCCGTCCATCGACTTAAGGATTGGTAATGTCGCTTCCGGCCGATGAATGATTGTTAAGACGCCGCCCGCTTTGCAGTGGCGCGCCGCGCGCGCGATCCAGCGCTCCGTTGTCGTGGTGCCTGCCATATGCGCTTTCGCGCGCGCCGGATCGAGCGAAGCCTGCAACATGTTCGCGTCGTTGAACGGCGGGTTCATGATCACAAGATCGTAGGCATCCATTTGCAGCGGCAAGTCATCGCTGATGTCGCCGCGCAGAATGCGCACGGCATCGCCGAAGCCGTTTCGGTTTGCGTTATGCGAAGACAACGTGGAAAGCGCCGCATCGACTTCGACCATCGTGACTTGTGTCGCGATCTTGCGCGCGAGCAGTGCAAGCCCCGCCGTGCCGACACCGGCCCCGAGATCGAGTACCAGCGTGGATTTGGGAGCGGCGGCGGCAAGCAAGATTGCATCGTGACCCGCACGATGCCCGGTGCGCGGTTGCGATAGTTTCAATTTTCCGCCGAGGACGGCGTCGTCCGTCGTGTCCATCTCAATCCGATTTCAATACGCCGCCATAGCCAGCATCGGTGAGCAGCCGCTGCGCTCTTTCTTTGTCGTCATCCGGGACAAGTACGCGGCGCGGCAGGAAGCCGAGCGAGCCTTCCATGACGCTCATATTCTGGTCCGCGACGAAGCAGGGAATATCCGCGCCTTTCAAGAGCGCTTCGATCGCCGTGATCAGTACTGCGTCGTTGGTGCGGACAAGCTCATGCATTCAGCGCTGATTTCCCGGCGCAGGGTATGAAAGATACGTGAGCCGCTTCAGCTCGCGCCGCCCGCGCGTGACGGTGTCCAGGATCAGTCCCGACATCAGCGACAGGAACGAGAGCAGCATCAACGTGGTCGCGAGGATTGCGGTCGGCAATCGCGGCACCAGGCCGGTCGCGAAATAAGTCTGGAACACGGGAATCGAAATCGCGACCGAGAGCACGAAGAAGAAGAACGAGATGATCGAGAAGAATTGCATCGGGCGCTCGGTACGGAAGAGTTTTCCGATGGTCCACAAAATACGAATCCCGTCGCGGTATGTATTTAGTTTCGAAGTCGAGCCCTCGGGCCGCGCATAATAGGGCGTTTCGATTTCCGCGACCGGCATGCCGAGTTCCAGCGAATGCACGGTGAGTTCGGTTTCGATTTCGAATCCGGTCGAAAGCGCGGGGAAGGATTTCACGAAGCGGCGCGAGAAAATGCGATAGCCGGAAAGAATGTCGTTGAAACTCTTGCCGAAGATGCGCTTCACGAATTCGGTCAGAATCCAGTTTCCGAAACGATGCCCCGGACGATAGGCCTCGACCTCCTGATCGACGCGCGAACCGACCACCATGTCGAGTTTTTCCGCGACGAGTGCTGCGATCATTTTCGGTGCGCTCGGCGCGTCATAGGTCGCGTCGCCGTCGATCATGACATAGACGTCGGCGTCGATGTCGCCGAACATGCGCCGCACGACATGGCCTTTGCCCTGCCGCGTCTCGACGCTGACGATCGCGCCGGCTTTTTTCGCGGCGGCAATCGTGCCGTCCTTGGAGTTGTTGTCGTAGACATAGATGTCCGCGGTCGGCAGTGCCGCGCGGAATTGCTTCACGACCGTGCCGATCGCCGCCTCTTCGTTGTAGCAGGGCACGATCACCGCGATCTTCAGGCCTTGCGGCAGACGGACGCGGGCTGTGCTTTTGGACTTGGCTGCAGACTTGGCGGCAGTCCGGGTGAGCATCGAGTTCTCCAAAAAAATGGGCGCCCGGCGGCGCCACTATCTATGCCGCAAGCGCATGCCGGGGGAAAGCGGCGGCGCCGTGGCGGGTTGCCCAAGGTAAGGTGCGCTCATAAAGTGCGGCAAATGGAGTGTTAATCGCGTGGCCGTCGTACTGCCCTTCGAGGCGCCTGAGCCTTCCATCGAACGCTTGAGCAGCCTGGTCCGTTCCGATCTGCAAAAGGTCAACGAGTTGATTCTGAGCCGTACCGGCTCGGAGGTCACGATGATTCCGGAGGTGGCGAACCACCTCATCTCTTCGGGCGGCAAACGGCTGCGGCCGATGCTGACCTTGGCGACCGCCGTACTCACCGGCTATCGCGGCACCGGCCACATCAATCTCGCGGCCTCCGTCGAGTTCATGCACACGGCGACGCTCCTGCACGACGATGTCGTGGACGAGAGCGAGCTTCGCCGCGGCAAACCTTCCGCACGCATGGTCTGGGGGAATGAAGCGAGCGTGCTGGTCGGCGATTTCCTGCTCGGTCAGGCGTTTCGCATGATGGTCGAAGTTGGAAATCTTCGTGCACTGGAAATTCTTTCGACGGCCGCTGCCGTCATCGCCGAAGGCGAAGTGATGCAGTTGGCGGCCGCGAAGAATCTGGACACCACCGAAGACGCTTATCTCGCGGTTATCCGCGCAAAGACCGCCGAGTTATTCGCGGCCGCCTGCGAAGTCGGTCCCGTGATTGCGGAAAGGCCCAAGGTAGAGCAGGAGGCGGCTTGCTCGTTCGGCAACAATCTCGGCATCGCTTTCCAGCTTGTCGATGACGCGCTCGACTACGGCGGCAGCCGCGCCAAGATCGGCAAGAATGTCGGCGACGATTTCCGTGAGGGAAAAATTACGCTGCCCGTGATACTCGCCTTCAGGCGGGGAGCCGAAACCGAACGCACGTTCTGGAAGAAGTGCATTCAGAGCGGCGAAATCGCAAGTGGCGATCTCGAACACGCGATCGAATTACTTAAAAAACATCGCGCGCTCGAATACGAGCTTGACGTGTTTGGCACGTTGTTTGGAATACAGTTTATGCATCATGAAGGATTCTAAAGACATCACCCCGGATACACTCGTTGCTGGCGCTGACAGGACGGCCGACGGTGCACTTGCGATCGAAGATACCATCGAACCAAAAGCGCTCGATGCCGCCGTCGGCGGACTTTCTACCACCATCGGCGGCCAGCGCTTCTCCGCCTTCGAAGGAGGCAGCGCACTGTCT
>JAKFYO010000131.1 GCA_021730825.1 Hyphomicrobiales bacterium | reverse complement strand
GGTGACGTTCGGCGGCGCCTACGCGGTGCTCGCCTATGTCGCGCAGCAGGCGGTGGAGAATTACGGCTGGTTGAGCGCGGGCGAAATGCTCGACGGTCTCGGCCTCGCCGAAACAACGCCCGGCCCGCTCATCATGGTGTTGCAGTTCGTGGGCTTCCTCGCCGCATTCCGCGATCCCGGCATGCTGCATCCGCTGATCGCAGCTTCGCTCGGCGGACTACTCGCCACCTGGGTCACGTTCGCGCCGTGTTTCCTGTGGATTTTTGCGGGCGCGCCTTATGTCGAGACGCTGCGCGCGAACAAAGCGCTCTCCGGTGCGCTGACTGCGATCACCGCCGCGGTCGTCGGTGTCATCCTCAACCTCGCGGTCTGGTTCGCACAGCATGTTCTGTTTCGCGAACAGAAAACGCTCGCCGCATTCGGAATGGAAATCGGCTATCCGGTGCTGTCGAGCGTGGATGTCTATGCGCTGGCGCTGGCAACGCTCGCCGCCATCATGATGTTCGTGATCCGCGCGGGGCTCGTCAAAACGCTGATCGCCTGCTCAGCCGCTGGCGTCGCGCTGCGGCTGGCAGGGTTTCTCGGTTGAGGCCGCTTACGGCCGCCAGCCCGGCGGGGGGCCGTGCTTCTCGACCGCGTCCACGAGCTCGCGGTGGCGGCGCGCGTCGTTCTTCATGGCGATCGCGACAATCGCGTAGCCGGACGGGATCAGCCAGGCCGGCCAGAAGAACCAGCCCGCGAAGAAGCAGATCACCCAGAGGAACGCGCTGAAGACCGCGGCAAAGGGCTGGCCGTTCAGAAGCAGGCCGAGCGGCGGCACAAAGAACGCGAGAAAATAGATCATCGGCGGGCCTCCTTTTGGGTCCCGGCAAGCATGTAGTGAGCCGCCCGCCTACCGCAAGGCAGCCTCTCATAACGCAGGGTGACGCGAGCGGTTTCACGGTCTATTCCAAAGCCCGGAATCAATCCCGTATGCGCCGCGAAATCCTCGTCCCCCTCATCGTCGCTACCGCGCTCTTCATGGAGAACGTGGACTCGAGCGTGATCGCGACCTCGCTCCCGGAAATCTCGCGCGACCTGAAAGTGGACCCGATCGCGCTGAAGCTCGCGCTCACCTCGTATCTGCTGTCGCTTGCAATCTTCATTCCGATCTCCGGCTGGATGGCCGACAAGTTCGGCGCGCGCACGATCTTCCGCGCGGCCATCGTAGTCTTTACGCTGGGCTCGATTGCCTGCGGCTTTGCCGTGGGCCTTGGCGATCTCGTCGCCTACCGCATCATTCAAGGCATTGGCGGCGCGATGATGGTGCCGGTCGGCCGCCTCGTGATCCTGCGCATGGTGCCGAAGCACGAACTCGTCTCCGCGCTCGCATGGCTCGTGGTGCCCGCGCTGATCGGCCCGATGATCGGCCCGCCGCTCGGCGGCTTCATCACGACTTACTTTCACTGGCGCTGGATTTTCTGGATCAACATTCCGATCGGCATCATCGGGTTCTGGCTCGCCACCAAATACATCGAAGACATCCGCGAAGAGAAAGTGCCGCCGCTCGATGTTGCGGGATTTTTTCTCTCCGGCATCGGCTTGACCGGCCTCGCCTTCGGCTTCACCACCATCGGCCAGGAATTGCTCCCCGTTTGGTTCTCTGCGTCGATGATCGTCGTCGGCGCGATCGTGATGTATTTCTACGTGCGGCATGCGCGCGTGCATCCTGCGCCTCTGATCGATCTGAAACTCCTGTCGGTGCAGACGTTCCGAACAAGCGTGATCGGCGGCTCGATGTTCCGGATCGGCGTCGGCGCGATGCCATTTTTGCTGCCGCTGATGTTTCAGCTCGGCTTCGGCATGTCGCCGCTGCAATCCGGCCTCTTAACTTTCGCCGGCGCCGCCGGCGCAATGTTGATGCGCGCAAGCGTAGCGCCCATTCTGCGCCGCTTCGGTATCAAGCGCGTGCTGGTGTTCAACACGGTGGTCGCGGCAGGCTTCATTGCGGCGGCCGGTTTCTTCCAGCCAGGCACGCCGTACTTCATTATTATCGCAGTTCTGTTCGTCGGCGGCTTCTTCCGCGCGCTGCAATTCTCGACGCTGAACTCGCTCGCCTTCGCCGATCTCGGCTCCTCGACCATGAGCCAGGCCACGAGCTTCACGAGCGTCGCGCAGCAGATTTCCGTATCTGCGGGTGTTGCGGTCTCGGCCATCGTGCTTGAAATCCTGCGCTACTCGCGCGGCTCACACGAAATTCTGCTCAGCGATTTTTCGATTGCGTTCTTCGTAGTTGCCGCCTGTTCGGCGACCGCGATTTTCATGCTGGTGAAATTGCCGTTCGATGCCGGCGCTTCGCTGATCGCGGCACCGCCACCGGAGGCGGAGAATACCGAGCGCGGGCCGCAGGCTTAGTTGTTGCCCCTGAAGCCAGTCGCGAGCACATAAAGCTCTGCCGAATCCTTGCGGCTCGCCGGCGGCTTGATGTGCTTCACCACCTTGAAGTCGCGCTTCAGCGAAGTTAGCAGTTCGCCCTCGGTGCCGCCTTGCAAGACTTTCGCGATGAACGAGCCGCCCGGCGCCAGCACCTCGCGCGCAAACTCTGCCGCCATTTCGACGAGCGCTACGATTTTTATGTGATCGGTCTGGCGGTGGCCGGTGGTGTTCGCCGCCATGTCGGACAGCACGATATCCGCCTGCCCGCCGAGTATCGCTTTCAGGCGTTCGGGCGCGTCCTCGTCATTGAAATCCATCTGCGCAAATTCGACGCCCGCGATCGGCTCGATCTCCAGAAGGTCAATCGCAACGATCTTGCCTTGGCCCTTTTCGACCCCGATGCGCTCTGCCGCAACCTGCGACCAGCCGCCCGGTGCCGCGCCAAGATCGACGACACGCGCGCCGCGCTTCAAAATTTTATGCTTGTCATCAATCTCGAGGAGCTTGAACGCCGCGCGCGAGCGATAGCCCTCCGCGTGCGCCTTGCGCACATAGGGATCGTTCAATTGGCGCTTCAACCATTGATTGGACGAGTGCGAACGCCCGGTCTTTTTCTTGACGCGCACCTTGCCGCGCTCAGGAAGCGTTTTCTTCTCAGTCATGTGCGCTTCCATACGCCGTCGGAACGCATCAGTTCAACCAGCATGCCTTCCCGCAGACCGCGGTCGGCGACGCGAAGCCGCTCGCAGGGAAATACACGGCGGATCGCTTCGAGAATGGCGCAGCCGGCCAACACGAGATCTGCGCGCTGCGCACCGATGCAGGGGTTGGCGACGCGGTCCTGATAGCTCGTCGCACAAAGCTGATCGACCACTTTTGTGACCTGCGCTTTCGTGAGCCAGATGCCGTCGACGCGGCGGCGGTCGTAGCGCGGGAGTTCAAGATGAATTCCCGCAAGCGTTGTCACGGTACCGGAGGTGCCGAGCAGATAAATTTCGCCGTTCGCAATCCCGCTTGCCTTTGCAGCGAATGCCTTTACGCGCGGCAGCACATCCTCGACCATCGCCGAGAAAATCTCCGGCGTTACGTTCTCGCCGCCGAAACGCTCCGCAAGCGTGACCACGCCAAGCGGCATCGAATCCCATTCCTGCACGGGAGCGAGCGGCGGCCCGCCATCGACATCGTCGGCTTTGCCAAGCCAGGCAAGCTCCGAAGAGCCGCCGCCTATGTCGAAAAGAATTGCGCCGGATGCGTTGCGGTCGAGTAGCGGTGCACAGGAATTGGCAGCCAGCTTCGCCTCGGTCTCGCGATTGACGATTTCGAGTTGCAGTCCGGTCTCGCGGCCGACGCGATCGAGAAAATCCGGGCCGTTCCTCGCGCCACGGCAAGCCTCGGTCGCAATCAGGCGCGTTCGCGTGACCTTCTTGGTCTCGAGTTTTGCCGCGCAGATTTTCAACGCCGCGATCGCGCGATCCTGCGCCGCTTCGGATAGTTCGCCAGTGCGCGACAGCCCCTCGCCAAGCCGTACGATGCGCGAGAACGCATCCACGACACGGAATGAATCATGGGTGGGAGCCGCGACAAGCAGCCGGCAATTATTGGTACCAAGATCGAGCGCACCATAATGCGCATGCTGAGGCGCTTGCGCCGGTGACGACGCTTTGCTGCCTCTGCGTCCGCGACGCCTGCGGCGGCGCCGGCCGGATTTGGCCGCTTGTTGCGGTCCTGACGCGCTCTCGCGCGGCTGGTCCGCCATGCCATGCCTTTCCCCGAAAACCGGAGCGCAAAGCGGAGCGCTCGACAGAATTCCGGCTACTGATTTTACGTTGCGCCCAGTCTAGGCAGCGCAACGTCATCGCGCAAATCAACGCTTCGCTACCGCAATGCGGAAGGTGAAACGCGCGTTATGCCGTGGGATGGCGAGGATGAACGACATCCTTGAAATCGGGGAATGTCTTCCAGCCCGGCTCTTCCGGAGCCGCGCCCGAAACCGGCGTGTATTTCGAGGGGTTCGCTAATGTCATGGTTGGAATGTAGCGCGGGCAATTCGGGAATATCGCTTTCGCCCTGACGCGTACGATCAACTGGGCGCCGGTGGTCAGCGCGAGCAAAGGGTCATCCCGATTGACGGTTGCCATGCCGTTCACGCGCAGGCGTCGCGGCTTTTCCAGATCGATAAAGAGCAGCCCCACATTTGGATTAGCGTCGATATTGCCGAGGCTCTTGAACATGCCGTTGCCGTCATAGTCCGGAAACACCAGTTCGTTCGCAGCCGTCACCCGAACAAAGCCGCGCGGGCCGCCCTTGAACGAACAGTCCGGGCGTCCGTCCGCATCGGCTGTCGCCAGGAAAAACAGAAACGCGTTTTCGATAAAAGCGCGGTCGTCGGGCGTGAATTCAGTGCGGGCAAGCTTTTCCTCGAGCCGGTCGGCAATGCCGCGGCTCTTAAAGGTGTCCTGCAACGCGCGATTGGCTTCGTGATAGAGGATTGAATCAGGCATAAGCGCCTCCGCTCCAGGCCGCGCAGCTTAGCGCAGCCTGGAGGAGACGCCTATCAGTTCAGGAAAGGTATGCGGTCTACAGGATCGGCCCCGCTGTCATCAAATAGCGCAAGAGATAAAGGATACCGATGATGATGACGACGATGCGGATGATCTGCTTCGCGCGGCCATCGACCGGCAGCAGGTTGACGAGATAAAGCACCAAAACGATTACCAGAAACGTGATCAGAATGTTGATCAGCAAGCCCATTCGCCCAACTCCCATTTGTCAAAGGCGGCGGCTCCCGTAACCGGAAACCACCGCTCCGAAGGCCATAACGCCCGAAAGCCCCGATTGGTTCACCGGGTTAATGACGTTTCGGGCACCCCTTCCCTAGTTTTCGCCACTGCGCCACGATGCAACCGCGGCCGGCTTTGAAGATTTAAGGCCAGCCCTTTAGGGCAAGACAGGAAAAAATGGACGAGCGCACCCCATACGAGACAAGCGAATCGGGCGACGAAGCTGAAGGACGCGCCTCCACCGGCACACGCGCCAAGCTCGCGCAGTATGCGTTGATCGGAATTTTCCTGATCCTGTTCACGGCGCTGCTAAGCTATGGCCGCGGCGTCTTTCTGCCCATTACGCTTGCGCTCGTGATCGGCACGATCCTGGCGCCGATTACGAATTTCGGCTCGCGCTACGGCATCCCGCATGCAGGCACGGCTGCCTTCCTCGTGCTTGGCACGATCGGGCTCCTGTCGACGGGAATTGTCTTTCTTGCGGACCCGGTGCGCGACTGGATCGGCCGGGCCCCGGAGATCGGCGCCAACCTGCGCGAGAAGCTCGTCATATTCGACGCGCCGATTGAAGCGTGGAATCGGCTTCGCGAAGCACTGGGCGCGGCACCATCGCAAAGCAAAACCATCGCATTCGATTTCAACTCGAGCCTGCTGCAGCCGGCGCTCAGTTCGCTGACGCCCGCGGTCGGGCAACTGCTCATCTTCTTCGGCACGCTGTTCTTCTTCCTCGGACACCGCAACACGCTCAAGGAAAGCATCGTCCGCTTCGGCAGCGTGCGCGAGTCGCGGCTGCGCGCGATCAAGATATGGAATGCGGTCGAGGCGAGCCTTGCTACTTATATTGCGACCGTCACCGGCATCAACGCAGCGGTAGGAATCATCGTCGCGACCGCCTGCTATTTCATCGGAATGCCAAGCCCGTGGGTCTGGGGGGCGCTCGCCTTCGTGCTGAATTTCGTGCCCTATATCGGCCCGGCGACCATGATCGTCACGCTCCTGGGTGTCGGGCTCGTGACGTTTGGCTCTTTCTATCAGGCCTTGATCGCGCCGCTGTTTTTCGTCGGCATGTCGACAGTCGAGGGGCAATTCGTCACGCCGACAATTCTGGGCGCGCGGCTGACGCTGAACCCGCTCTTTATTTTCCTTTCGATTGCCTGCTGGGCGTGGCTCTGGGGTCCCTTCGGCGCGCTGCTCGCGGTACCGCTCTTGATTATCGTGATCGTGATCATCAATCAGTTCGCGACCAAGGATGAAGTGAAGCTTCCGGGCTGAAACCCGGAACTTTCCGGGTTCCTCTGCGTTTCTGCATCAACTCTTCCGATTCAACGCTTTCCTGCGCGGCTTGCCGCGCGGAAGAATGCAGAGGGCTTTTCCAATGGCTACTTCCACCAGCACCACGACCAACGGTACCCACGCCAAAGACGCGATCGACCGCGAATTCGAAAGCCTCAAGGGCGACGTTTCCAAGCTGACGCAACAGGTTGCTTCGCTCGTTTCCGCGACCGGCAGCGCTGCCTACAGCCGCGCGCGCAGAAATCTCGATGGCGTAATTTCTGATGCCAGCGGCAAAGGCCAGGAAGCGGTCGATGCGGTCAAGGACGTAACAGCGACCATCGGCGACGCGGTCGAAGATGCCGTTTACAAGCGTCCCGTGACCACGCTCGCTATGGCTGCCGGCATCGGCTTCCTTATCGGCGCGATCTGGCGCCGCTAAGCGGTCGAGGGGGGAGGCCTCCATGTTCGGCGGATTTTTCGACGAGTTTAAGGTGAGCCTCGACCTCACCTTAAAAGCTATGGTCGCGGGCGCGATTTTCGCGTTCGCGGGCATGGCCGCGTTCGTATGCGGAATCGTCGTCCTGTTTTTATGGACCATGCAGACCTATGGCGTGATGTATGCGTGGGGTGCGGTTGCGGCCGTATTCGGCGTGGTTGCGCTCTTCGCACTCATCCCACTTCTTGCCTCCGGCCGGAAACGCCGCGCGCTGGCGCGGGCCGCTGAAATTCGCCTGGCGAAAGCCGAAGCCGAAAAAAGCAAAGACCCCGAGTGGTGGCAGAACCCTGCTGCACTCCTCACCGGCATCCAGATCGTTCGCACGCTCGGCGTGCGCGGCACGCTTCCCATTCTCGCGGTTGCCGCCGTCGCCGCGGGATACTTTCTGAGCAAGCAATCTACCGAAGATCCCGGCGCGTCCATGGGGCCTGCCGAATAGCGCAAACCCAGCCGGTTGCGGCGCATAGCCGGGTCGGCTAGAAGGTCCGCGCTTCCGGCGGTGTCCGCCGCCAGCGCCCAGCCAAAAAACCTTGGCTATCAAGGACTTCGTTGGGGGATAGTTCAACGGTAGAACTGCGGACTCTGACTCCGTCAATCTAGGTTCGAATCCTAGTCCCCCAACCAATCTCCTGCTTGTAGTGAAGCTTAGAACGGCCTTGGCTCTTCTCTACCAAACATATTGGTCCGGCCGCGATCTCTCCATCGCTGCTCCCGGTCGCGCGTTAATTGCTCCCGGTCGCGTTCGATCCGCTGCCTTTCTTCGCTGCGTAGCCTCAAGTTTTCTTCATCTCTTTCCCGCTGCAATCTGTATGTGGTGTAACCGCTGGACTGCGCAGCGGCTGGCGATAGATGGAAGAACACAGCCGTTGCAACGTAGATGCCGACGCAGAACGACAGCGCCGTTCGATGAAAACTGCGCCTTAAGCTTGCGAAATTGCTTAGCAGTAACTTTCCAGCGCTACTCTCATAGTATCGGCTCACTGGATGACGCGTGGCGTAGTTGTGCCTTGACGCAACCCTTCTAACCATAATTTGTCGAACAGGTTTGTTGAGTTTTCTCTCTCATGCTTTTCCCGTTCTTTTTCTCTCAGGCGCCGTTCCAGATTTCTTTCAGCCCGCAGCTGTTGTTCTTCGCGCGTGATGTAACCCTCGGATCTTACGGGTGTGAACTTTCCAGACTGTGCAATTGCTGGAAGTGGCCGCAGCATGATGGCTGTTGCAGCGCAAATACCGATTGCGAGGAGCGCAGAAATACTTTTGTTCGAATAATCAAACATAATCCCCTCCAATAAGCAGTTTCACAGGCGATCTTAGGCTAGCTATAGCTACAGGTTATCACCGGCTTTCAATCTGCCTAGTGGTGAAGTCTGCGCCGGACAGATTTCGTCACAGGCGGGTACAGCTTCAACATCCGATTCAGGCGGCCTTGAGACGTAGGTTCACCGGAACCGGAAATCCTGAATCATTTGAATCGCTTGAGCCAGATCGCTGACTGAAGCGGACCTCAAGTTGAGAATCCGATTCAAGTAGCGCGGGACGCGCGGAATGCCGGTTTGCCGGATTTAATCGCGGCACGCACTTCGTCCGAATTCTCGCCATGGCGGGGCGACGGCTTGTCATAGTGAAGCGGCGTTCCAGCCATCGTGATCGGCGAGCGAACGCCGGGGATGGAACCGGCTTTGGCGCTATCGTCGGGGAGGTCGATCCGCATCTTGCGGGCGATCACCTGCGGGTCGGCAAATACCTCGTCGATGGAACGGATCGGCCCTGCCGGTACATTCGCCTTTTCGAGCGCCGCGAGGAGATCATCGCGAGTGCGTAGTTTTGTCTTCCCCATCAGCGCGGGAATAAGCGTCGCGCGGTTTTCGTTGCGCTTGCCGTTGCTCGCATAGCGCGGATCGTCGCGCACTTCGGGAAGACCGAGCACGTCGCAGAAACTTTCAAACTGCCCATCATTGCCGACCGCAATGATCATGTAGCCGTCCGACGTTTCGAATGCCTGATAGGGCACGACATTCGGATGCGCGTTGCCCATGCGACGCGGCGCCTTGCCGGAGACGAGATAGTTCAGCGCCTGATTGGCGAGCACACTCGTCTGCACATCCATCAGGCTCATGTCGATGTGCTGGCCCTCGCCCGTTTTCATACGCGCGATCAGGGCCGCCTGAATGGCAATCGCGGAATAGCAACCGGTGAACACATCGACGTAAGCGACACCCGTTCGCATCGGCTCGCGATCCGGTTCGCCGGTGATGTCCATGATGCCGCCCATCGCCTGAATGATGAGGTCATAGCCGGGGCGGCTCGCGTAAGGTCCGTCCTGGCCGAAGCCGGTGACGGAGCAGTAGATCGCTTTTGGATTGATCTTCTTTACGCTCTCGTAGTCGAGGCCGAATTTCTTCAGGTCTCCGACCTTGTAATTCTCGAGAACGACGTCGGCTTCCTTGATCAGCGCGATGACAAGATCGACGTCTTCCTTGTTCTTGAAGTCGGCCAGCACCGAGCGCTTGCCGCGATTGATCGCGTGATAATAAGCGGCGGAAAGATTTTCGCCGCTCGCACCTTCGAGATACGGCGGGCCCCAGGTGCGGGTCTCGTCGCCATGCCCCGGCCGCTCGATCTTGAT
>JAKFYO010000180.1 GCA_021730825.1 Hyphomicrobiales bacterium | reverse complement strand
AGGCAAAGCCGTCGTCGGCGAAATGCTTTCGTTCGCGCGCGCGATCCCCCGCCTCGCCAAAGGCCGTGCCGCGATGGAAGGTTATTCGCGCGACATCATCGACGGTGCGGACTACGTGCGGCTTGCCGAACGCGAATTGCTCAGCACCTTGGACGCCGAAGCAAGGCAGCTCGTCAGCAGCGCCGCGAAGCGCGTCTCGCTAGTCACCGCGATTTCGCCGCGCGCGGCGGTCGATATGCTTTTCGTGCTGTTCAACACGCTCTTTCTCATCCGCAAGCTCGCGACACTTTATGGCGGGCGTCCGGGTGTGCTCGGTATGTTTCGCCTGATGCGCCATGTGATCTCGCATCTCGCGCTGACCGGCGGCATGGCGGTCGGCGACAGCCTCGTGCAGCAGGTGCTGGGTCACGGGATCGCCGCGAAGCTTTCCGCGCGGCTCGGTGAAGGCGTGCTGAACGGTCTCCTCACCGCGCGGCTCGGCATTGCCGCGATCGAAGTGACGCGGCCTCTACCTTTTGCCGCGCTCCCGCGCCCGAAGCTCTCCGATCTCGCGGGCAATCTGCTACCCGCGAAGAAGGACTAGCGCAGCAGCAATTCAGCGCAGGCCGTTGTTCTCGAGATATTGCTCGTCCGCGTATTGCCGCTGCGGCTCTGCGGGTTGCGGCTCATAGTAAGCCAGCATGCGGCGGGTATTCCTCGCGGTCTCCGTAAGCGAGAGAAAAACCGACGCCAACAGGCTTGCGACGATAAAACCTGCAGCGCCGCCGACCAGAAAACCAACGACGCCAAGACCGCGATAATCGTAATTCCAGCCGAAGTACTCGAAGTAATAAGAGCAGATCGCCCCGAATATGATGACCAGCAGGAGACTCGCGAGCACTACAAGGTAGTCTGCCGCACCGATCAGCACCCAGCGGATCTGGGTGCGAAACTTGAACGCCACGAAAAACGAACCGAGGATCATGAGAACGACGACGATCTTCAGACCAGTTTCAAACTCCTGCATATTCAATTGCCCCTTGATCTTTCGGCGCCACGTCCGGCGCTTGCTTGCGTTTAAAGGTAAGCACATATTACCGATGCGCACTACGGAATCAGCCGGGTGCAGCCACAGAATCCACGCAGGTTCGTCATCGCCAAAGCCCGCTCGACCTTCGTCTGCCAAAGCTGCGGCGCGGTAACTCCGCGCTGGCAGGGCAAGTGCGAGTCCTGCGGCGAATGGAATTCCATCGTCGAGGAAACCGCTTCGCAGGCTTCCGTGCCCGCGACCCAGCGCACCTCGCGCAAGGGACGCCTGATCGCGCTCGAGCCGCTTTCCGGAAAATCCGAAGACGCGCCGCGCATCGCGTCCGGCATTAAAGAACTCGACCGCGTTACCGGCGGCGGCTTTGTGCGCGGCTCCGCGATCCTCTTGGGCGGCGATCCCGGCATCGGCAAATCGACACTGCTCATCGAAGCGGTCGCGGCACTCGCGCGCAAAGGCCGCCGCGTCGTCTACGTCTCCGGCGAAGAAGCGGTCGATCAGGTGCGCATGCGCGCGCAACGCCTCGGCCTCACCGACGCGCCGGTTGAGCTTGCCGCCGAAACCAATGTCGAAGATATCGTCGCGACATTGTCCGAGGGTGCCGCACCCGCGCTCGCGATCATCGACTCCATTCAAACCATGTGGACCGAGACGGTCGAAAGCGCGCCGGGAACCGTGACGCAAGTACGCGGCTCGGCGCAACAGTTGCTGCGCTTCGCGAAAAAATCCGGCACCGCCATCGTGCTCGTCGGACATGTCACGAAAGACGGCCAGATCGCGGGTCCGCGCGTGGTCGAACACATGGTCGATGCCGTGCTTTCGTTCGAAGGCGACGGCGCGCATCAGTTTCGCATCCTCCGCGCGATGAAAAACCGTTTCGGCCCGACCGACGAAATCGGCGTGTTCGAAATGACCGGCGGCGGATTGAAAGAAGTCGAAAATCCTTCCGCGCTGTTTCTCTCCGACCGCGATACGTCTTCGCCGGGCACTGCCGTCTTCGCCGGTCTCGAAGGCACGCGCCCTCTGCTCGTTGAAATTCAGGCGCTGGTCGCGCCTACCTCGCTCGGCACGCCGCGCCGCGCGGTGGTCGGTGCGGAGCAAAGCCGCCTCTCGATGATCCTCGCCGTTCTCGAAGCGCGCTGTGGCGTGAAACTCGGCCAGCAAGATGTGTATCTCAACATCGCGGGCGGCCTTCGTATCTCCGAGCCTGCGGCGGATCTCGCGATTGCAGCCGCCCTCATCTCGTCGCTCTATAACGTGCCGCTGCCCGCAGACTGCGTTTACTTCGGCGAGGCGTCGCTCACCGGCGCGGTGCGCGCCGTACCGCAGGCGACCGCGCGCATGAAAGAGGCCGCGAAGCTCGGCTTCGCCCGCGCGGTGATCCCGGACGCAGGCAAAGGTGACTCCTCGGAGGGCCTGAGTGTGCGCACGGTCGGCGCGCTCGATGCGCTGGTCGCCGACATCGGCGCGGCCGCGCAGAAAATCCGCCGCCTGCCGAACCGGGACGCGGGCTAAATCATGCGCGTCACGCTCCTCGACGGGATTTTTGTCGCAACCGTGATGCTCTCCGCCATCCTCGGCTATGCGCGCGGGTTATTACGCGAAGCAATCGGTCTCGTCTGCTTCGGCGTGGCACTCGCCATCGTCTATGCCTACGCGCTGAACGCAGGCGTGAGCCAATGGCTGCGGCCGTCTTTCCGCTGGATGGCGAGCTACGTTTTCCTGGGTGCCACGATTGTCACGTTTCTGGTCGCGGCCTGGGTCTCGCATTTCGGTATGAGCCCGTGGATTACGACGAGCGGCCGCATCCTCGGGCTTCTGTTTGGTATCGCGCGTGGCGTGTTGATCTTCGCGATCGCGGTCGTGCTGATCGACCTCTTCATCCGGGTCAAGGATTTACCGCCGTGGTTCACTGGCGCGCGGTCGCGGGAACTCGCAGTCGAATATATGCGCCTGTTCTGGCCCAAGGACTGGACCGGCATCCGGCTCCTGACCCAGCCCTTCGTGATGATGGGGATTGCCGCACTTTTTCTGAGCGTGGTTACCGATCTGATCGCGGCCCTGACCCGGCCGTTCCGCCTGAGGCTCAGGCGCTAGCACAAACTTTCCGGTCACCTATGTCCGATAAGAGGGTGCATGGATTGCCGCACCCGGTGACGGAAGCGGGTCGAGGGGCTATATGCATTGCGGCAACGGTCCCGGCGCCCGAATCGGCTTAGTTTTCAAGGCGGAGCAGCGTTTTTCATGACCCCTACGGCACTAGATTTCGGGTTGCTCGCGGTCATGCTGATCTCGGGCGTGCTCGCGATGGTCCGCGGGTTCATGCGCGAAGTCCTCTCCATCGCCTCGTGGGTGATCGCGGCGGCCGTGACCCTTTACGGCTATTCCCGCGTGCTGCCGTTCGTGAAGCAGTACGTGCAGCACGAGCTGCTCGCCACCGGCATTGCGGTCGGCGGCCTGTTTCTGCTGACTCTTCTGATCGTCTCGCTCTTCACCGTGAAGATTTCGGACCTCGTGCTGGACAGCCGCATCGGCGCGCTCGACCGCTCGCTCGGTTTCCTGTTCGGCCTCGCGCGCGGCCTCATCATCATGGTAGTCGCGTTCCTGTTTTTCACGTGGTTGGTGCCAGCCAAGACCGAGCCTGACTGGGTCAAGAACGCGCGCTCGCGCCCGATCCTGCAAAGCACCGGCGACTGGCTGAAGGGGCTGCTGCCCGACGATCCCGAAAACGCCATTTTGCAGCGCTTAAGAAAGCCACGGGACGACGAGCAAAAGCCCGCCCCCGATGCCAATCCGGCGCCGACGCCACCAGGGCGCACCGACAGAGGGACCAAGCAGAATCCCTCGCAAGCGAATTCGAACGATCCGACCGCGCCAGCCTACAAGCGCAACGACCGGGCTGGCGTGAACCAATTAATCGAAAGCACCCGCGCGTCCTCGCAATGACGCGCGACAGGTAAGGGGCTTATTGATGAGCGTGTCGAACGAACTGGGCCAAAGCTTGGACAGGGACAATTTGGACAAGCAGGCGATGGGCGACACGCTCCGCGAAGAGTGCGGCGTGTTCGGCATCTTCGGACATCCGGACGCAACCGCGCTCACTGCGCTCGGCCTTCACGCGCTCCAGCATCGCGGACAGGAAGCCTCCGGCATCGTCGCCTACGACAACGAAGCCAAGCGCTTCCACTCCGAACGCCGCCTCGGCCTCGTCGGCGACACCTTCTCCAAACGCCATGTGATCGAGCGCCTCCCCGGCAGTGCCGCCGTGGGTCATGTGCGCTACTCCACCACCGGCGAAACTATCCTCCGCAACGTGCAGCCGCTCTTCGCCGAACTCGACGGGGGCGGCTTTGCAGTTGCGCATAACGGCAACCTCACCAACGCGCTCTCGCTCCGCCGCCAGTTGGTCCGCGACGGCGCGATCATGCAGTCGACCTCGGACACCGAAGTCATCCTGCATCTCCTCGCTCGCTCCAAGCGTGCGCGCTTTGTCGAGCGCTTTGTCGATGCGATCCGCGAGATCGAAGGCGCCTACTCCTTCGTCGGTCTCACCAACAAGAAGCTCGTGGGTGCGCGCGACCCGCTCGGTATCCGCCCGCTCGTACTCGGCGAACTCGACGGCGCGCCGATCCTGACGTCGGAAACCTGCGCCCTCGACATCATCGGCGCGAAATTCGTGCGCGATGTCGAGAACGGCGAAGTGATCATCGTCGGCGAAGCGGGCATCGAGTCCCACAAGCCTTTCCCCGTCATGCAGCCGCGCCCCTGCATCTTCGAATATATTTACTTCGCGCGTCCCGACTCCGTGGTCGGCGGCAAAAGCGTCTATCAGGTGCGCCGTAACCTCGGCACCGAACTGGCGAAAGAATCTCCGGCCACCGCCGATGTGGTCGTGCCGGTGCCGGATAGCGGCGTGCCCGCGGCGATCGGTTTCGCGCAGGCGTCGAACATTCCTTACGAGCTCGGCATCATCCGCAACCATTATGTCGGCCGCACCTTCATCGAACCCACGCAGCAGATCCGCGAACTCGGGGTGCGCATGAAGCATTCCGCAAACCGCGCCGCGGTCGCAGGCAAGCGCATCGTACTTATCGACGACTCGCTCGTGCGCGGCACCACTTCGGTAAAGATCGTGCGCATGATGCGCGAGGCCGGCGCCAAGGAAGTCCACTTCCGCATCGCAAGCCCGCCCATCACGCATCCGGACTTCTACGGCATCGACACGCCGGACAAGGACAAGTTGCTCGCCGCAACCTACGACCTCGAGGGGATGCGCAACTATATCGGCGCGGACAGCCTCGCATTCCTGTCGGTGGACGGGCTCTATCGCGCGATGGGCCACGAGAAGCGCAATCCCGAGAAGCCGCAATACACCGACCACTGCTTCACGGGCGAATATCCGACGCCGCTCACCGACAAGACCGGCGAGATTACGCCGCGGCAGTTGTCGTTGCTCGCCGAAGCAAGCTGATCTACACCCTCGTCCGTCATGAGTAAGCCGCTCGAAGGAAAGATCGCGCTTGTCACCGGCGCGTCGCGCGGGATCGGTGCGGCGGTCGCAAAGTCGCTCGCCGCGAAGGGCGCGCATGTGATTGCGCTCGCGCGCACCTCCGGCGGCCTCGAAGAACTCGACGACGAAATCCAGAAACTCGGCGGTTCGGCGACGCTCGTTCCGGCGGACCTGCGGAAATTCGACGACCTCGACCGCATGGGACAGGCGCTGTTCGATCGCTTCAAGAAGCTCGACATCCTCGTCGGCAATGCTGGGCAGTTGGGCGTGCTCTCGCCGCTCCCGCATGTCGACCAGAAAGCATGGGACGAGGTGATCGCGGTTAATGTGACTGCGAATTATCGCCTGATCCGCTCGCTCGACATGCTGCTCCGCGCGTCCGACGCCGCGCGCGCGGTGTTCATCACTTCAGGGGCCGCGAACAAGGCCACCGCCTATTGGGGGCCTTATGCGGTCTCGAAGGCGGCACTGGATCTGCTCGTCCGCACTTATGCCGCGGAAGTTTCGACCACGAACATGAAAGTGAACCTGTTCAACCCCGGCCCGATCCGCACCCGCATGCGCGTGAAAGCAATGCCCGGCGAAGACCCGATGACGCTGGAAGCACCGGAAACGGTAGCGGAAGCTGTAGCGGAGTTGTGCCTGCCTGCGGTAAAAGAAAACGGGCAGCTTTATAATTATCCGACGAAGAAGTGGCTGAGCTACCAGCCGCCGGTCTGATTATTTTTTCTTTGTTGGTTTGCGATTGATCTTCTTACGCTTCCCGCGCGCGTCCTTCTTTTCCATCTTCTTCTTGAACGGATTTTCCGGCGCGCGGAATGTGAAGCGAATGGGAACGCCCGGCATTTCGAATGCCTCGCGCACGCCATTCACGAGATAGCGCATATAGGATTCGGGCAGCGCATCAATACGCGTTCCAAACAGCACGAAACTCGGCGGGCGCGCCTTCGCCTGCGTCATGTAGCGCAATTTAATACGCGCACCGGAAACCGCGGGCGGCGGATTCTGCGCCAGCGCACGCTCCAGAAAGCGATTGATGACCGAAGTCGATACGCGCAGGTTCCAGACCCGATAGGTCTCCATCACCGCCTTGATCAGCTTATCCAAGCCGTCGCCGTGCATGCCCGACATTGCGATGATCGGCATACCTTTGGCCTGCGGCAGCCAGTGGTCCGCCTCCTCGCGTAGCGTTTTTCCCATCGTCATCGCGGGGGCTGCGAGATCGCGCTTGTTCATGCCAATTACGAGCGCGCGGCCCTCGCGCATCACGAGATCGGCGATACGCAGATCCTGTTCCTCGAACGGCTTGGTCGCATCCATCAGCAACACGACAACGTCGGCAAAGCGGATCGAGCGCAAACTGTCTCCGACCGAGAGCTTCTCGAGCTTCTCCTGCACTTTCGCGCGCTTCCTCATGCCGGCGGTGTCGAGAATTTCGAACTTGTGTCCGAAGTATTCGAACGGCACTTCGATGGAGTCGCGCGTGATCCCCGGCTCCGGTCCGGTGACCAAGCGGTCCTCGCCGATCAGCTTGTTAATCAGCGTGGACTTGCCCGCGTTGGGGCGGCCGACAACAGCGACGCGAATGGTGTCTGCGGGCTTTGGCGCTTCTTCCTCGGCCTCATCGTCTTCGTCCGGCTCTTCTTCTCTGGGCAGAACTTCGCGCAGCGCGTCGTAGAGCTCGCCCATGCCCTCGCCGTGTTCGGCGGAAATGTTGATGGGATCACCCAACCCCAGCGCATAGGCTTCCAGCGCGCCCGCGGCACCGAGCCTGCCCTCGCTCTTGTTTGCGACGACAATCGCGGGCTTGCCGGATTTGCGGACGATCTGCGCGAATACCTTGTCGTCGGGCAGCAGGCCCGCACGCGCATCGACGAGGAATAGGATCGCGTCCGCGTCCGCGATTGCGCTTTCGGTTTGCGCCCGCATGCGCCCCGCCAGGCTCTCCGCGCCCGCTTCCTCGAAGCCTGCGGTATCGAAGATACGGAAGTTCAGGTCGCCGAGTTTCGCGTCGCCCTCGCGGCGGTCGCGGGTGACGCCGGGCGTGTCGTCCACGAGCGCAAGGCGCTGACCGACGAGCCGGTTGAACAGCGTCGATTTGCCGACGTTAGGCCGGCCAACAATGGCAACGGAAGGAAGCATGAGAATGGCTTAGCTGCGATCAGCGGCGCTGACCAGCCCGCGCGGCGCGTTAGCGCCGCTGACCAGCCCGTGCGGCGCGTTAGCGCCGCTGACCAGCCCAAGGATCGTCGGAATTATTCTGTGCCGGGCCGCGGCGCGGTGCAGTCGGATTTTGCGGTTGCGCTTCCGGATTCGGGTTCTGCGCTTCCGGCGTCACCTGAATGTTCGAATTCGTCGGCTGCGTCGGCGGCGCGCTATATTGCACGCCCGGCACGCCTTCCGGAAACAGCGTGCGGCGATCGCCGGAAATCGGTCTCTTCTTCTCTTCGAACGGGTTCATGTTCTCGAGCGTTTCGCAGGCGGAAAGCGCGAGCGAAAGCGGCGCCAGCAGCAGCGCGATACGAAGAAGCGATTTCGCCTTCGAGCGCGGCATGACGTTTACTTCTTCTCCGGCGCCGCAGGCGCGTTGTTGAAGAGGGTCGCCTGCAGACGCTGGGCGCGGTTGCGCATGCCCGGCGGCGTCTCGGGATCGAAGGAGAGCAGGAGAAACAGCTTCTGCGCCTCGGCATGATTACCGGCGCGCATGTACGCCAGCGCGAGCAACTCGTTCGCGGAATGGCGGAATGCGGAGCCGTCGACCAACGCGGGTGCTAAGCGCTTCTGCATTTCCGCGACATCCGCGACATCTACGCTCAATGCCGCGCCGCGAATGCTCGCGAGTTCGCGCATCAAGGTCTCGACCGAAGTGTCGGCGGCAATCGCATCGAAGGCGGCCGCGCCCTGCTTTGCATCCTTCTGGCCGAGTTCGGCCGCCGCCGAGAAGCGCGCGAGCAGCTTGTAGGAAGACGGCGCACTCGCGGCCAAGGCGTTGAAGGCGGTAATCGCTTCGTCGGTCTTGGTGGCGTCCGTCGCGAGCTTTTGAGCGGCAACATAACGCTCGGCCGCGGCCTCGGACTGTTTCGCCGCGTAATACTCGTAGGCGCGCCAGCCGCCGGTGGCGGCGACGATCAGGAACGCGCCAAGCGCGATATAGCCGCCGTAGTTCTTCCAGATATTGGCGAGCCGTTCGCGGCGCAGTTCTTCGTCTACTTCGCGGATGATGTCCGACATTCTCAAATCCCTGGAGGCCCGCGCGGGAGGCGCAGCCCCTTCTTGCCCGTATTTCGTTAAAGCGGGCGTAAAATAGAGATGTGGGCGTATCGTGGCAACGCCCTCAGGAGGGCGTTTTTGCCTTGTTTTTCAAGGCGTAAACGTGCTCGGCAGCCGGGAATGAGCGGTCGCGGACCTCGTTTGCGTAATTCGACACGGCCTCCTCAATGAGGCGGCCCATGTCGGCATACTGCTTCACGAACTTCGGCACGCGCGGCGAGAGGCCGAGCAAGTCCTCCAGCACCAGAATCTGCCCGTCGCAGGTCGGCGACGCGCCGATGCCGATGGTCGGGATCGCGACCTCTTTGGTGATCTTTTCCGCCAGCGGCTCCGCCATGGCTTCCAGCACCACCGAGAAGGCGCCTGCGTCGGCAATCGCGCGGGCGTCGTCGAGGATCGGGCCCCACTCGCTCTCCTCGCGCCCGCGGGCGCGGAACGAGCCGAGCGTGTTGATCGACTGCGGGGTCAGGCCGACATGGCCCATCACCGGCACGCCGCGGTCGGTGAGGAAGCGGACATGCTCCGCCATCTTCACACCACCTTCCATCTTCACCGCGCCGCAGCCGGTTTCTTTCAAAACGCGCGCAGCGGTGTGGAAGGCCTGCTCGGGGCTCGCCTCATAAGTGCCGAACGGGAGATCGACCACGACCAGCGCCTTCTTCGAGCCGCGCATAACCGCGTGGCCCTGCAGGATCATCATGTCGAGGGTCACCGGCACCGTGGTCTCGAAGCCGTGCATCACCATGCCGAGGCTGTCGCCGACGAGCAACAGATCGACATGCGCGTCCAGCCAGCGCGCGGTGTGCGCGTGGTAGCTCGTCAAAGACACGATCGGCTCGCGGCCCTTGCGGGCGCGAATGTCGGGCGCAGTGTTACGG
>JAKFYO010000287.1 GCA_021730825.1 Hyphomicrobiales bacterium | reverse complement strand
ACCTGCGACCAACAGCTTAGAAGTTGTTAGAAAACCCAACAATTTCAACGGCTATTCCGACAAAACTGCCGTTCCGGCAGCACTGTTAGATAAGACGAAATTTCAGTTTGTCGGAATAACTCTGCACGCAGTCAAACTTGGCAGTTGCGCTCTTCCGGCCACCGGAACGGTCAGACCCGCAAATTGACGCCGATATCGGCCTGTCGCAGCTTCATCCTTAAACGAGCATGGGGCAGCGAGTGCGTAAGGTCGAGAACATACTCTTCATAATGTGCGATCAGCTGCGGTGGGATTACTTGTCCTGCTACGGCCACCCATATCTTCAAACACCAAATATCGACCGTCTTGCGGAGCGTGGCACGCGATTTACGCGCGCTTATGTGCAGTCTCCCGTTTGTGGCGCTTCTCGCATGAGCTTCTACACGGGCCGCTACGTGCAATCGCATGGTGCGTCGTGGAACGGCTTCCCTCTCAAAGTAGGCGAGATGACGCTCGGCGACTATCTCCGCCCGCTCGGCATGCAGGTGGCGCTGGTCGGCAAAACGCACATGAAAGCCGATGTTGAAGGGATGGAGCGGCTCGGTATCGATCCCGAATCCATTATCGGCGTTCGTGTTTCGGAGTGTGGGTTCGATCCGTTCGAACGTGACGATGGCTTGCACGGCATTGGTCCGGACGGACGGTACGATCCAAAACAGCCGCGCTACAACGACTATCTTCGCGACAAGGGATATCAGGGCGACAACCCCTGGCATGACTGGGCGAATTCAGCGGTCGGCGATGGAAATCAGATCGCGTCCGGCTGGGCGATGCGCCATGCCAGCAAACCCGCGCGCGTTGCAGAAGAGGATTCCGAAACGCCATACATGACGCAGCGCGCGATCGATTTCATGGAACAGACGACGACTCCTTGGTGCCTGCATTTATCTTTCATCAAACCGCACTGGCCCTATATCGCCCCTGCCCCATACAACGACATGTATGGAAGCAACGCGGTGCTGCCTGCGGTCCGCTCAGAGCAAGAGCGCGAAAACCCTCACCCGATCTATCGCGAATTCATGGACTTGCGCGTGAGCCGTAATTTTGGCCGCGACGAGGTGCGCGAAGAAGTTATTCCGGTCTACATGGGCCTGATCAAACAAATCGACGATCAAATGGGCGTGCTGCTCGATTACATGAGCCGCAAAGGCCTCATGGAAAATACCCTGATCGTGTTTACTTCCGATCACGGCGACTATCTCGGCGATCACTGGATGGGTGAAAAAGATCTCTTCCACGAACCGTCGGTAAAAATTCCGCTCATTGTTTATGACCCCAGAACTTCGCAACAACCAGCACGCGTTTGCGACGAACTGGTCGAGTCCATAGATCTCGTCCCGACTTTTCTCGATGCCGTGGGTGGCGACGTATCCGGACAATCCCACCGCATGGAAGGCCGGTCACTCGGGCCCTTCCTCGGCGGGGAAATACCGGAAACCTGGCGCAGCCACGCGATCAGCGAGTACGACTTTTCGGTGCTGCCGGTCGCAACAAAGCTCAATCTCGCGCCTCGCGATGCGCGCCTGTTCATGGTTGCGAGCAAGGAATGGAAATACATCGCCGCTCCGGGTTTCCGGCCCATGCTTTTTGATCTCGTCAACGATCCGCAAGAGTTCAACGATCTTGGCGTTGATCCGCAATACGCCGCTGTTTGCGACCGGATGCAAAACGTTCTGAACGCATGGGGATTGCGTTATTCCCAGCGCACTACCCGGTCCGAACAACAGATCATGGCCGCGCGCGGAAAGTCCATGCGTAAGGGCATTCTTATTGGCGTCTGGGATGAGAACGAAATTCCAGAAGAACTCTGGAGTGCTTATCTCGGCGGAGAGAGGTAACTACTGCAAAGCACTGGGACGCGCCGCGTCGAGCGAAAGCTTAGTATCGATCTCGTTGCCGATTCTGCCGGCCGCCGCCTGCACCTCTTCGAGATAACGAGAGATGGCAGTACGCTGGTCTAGGGCCGACGTAAGCCAGGTCACGTTCATGCAGCCGACAATACGATCGCGCGCGATCACCGGCACCGCGAAGCCGTCGGTCTTCTCCTCGCCTATCTTGCGCAGCGTAAATCCTTGCACGCGCGTGCCGTAACCCTGCGCCCGTGTCTCTGAAATTAATTGATCGACTAATTGCGAATTATTAGCCGCGCGATCAAACGGACTCGACGAACCCCGAAGATCGGAAAGGATCGTCTCCCGTTCCTCGTTACTGCAAAACGAAAGCCAGGCGCGGCCGAGGCCGGTCTGCAGCATCGGGATGCGATATCCCACGCCTGTCCAGTTGATGAAGTATGGCGATTTCTTTCGCGTGGTCTCGATGATCATCATCGAGCCCTCGTCATAGACCGCCAGATCGGAAGGCCATCGTAGCCTTTGGCAGAGATCATCGAGTATGCTGCTGCCGACATCGAGCAACAGACCCTGCAGCGATCCTGTCTCCGAAAGCCGCGCACTCCTGCGCCAAACCCCATCGGCGATGCGGCGTCTGACATAGCCGTGCGCTTCGAGGGTTGCGAGAATTCGGAGTAGCGTTGGTTTGGGCAAATTCGTGTTGCAGTGCAACTCGCGCAACGTCATGCCACTGGAAAGGTTCAAGGCGTCCAGCACCTGCAACCCTCTTTCCAAGCCTCTGAGCGTGTCGCTTGCCATTTCAAAACGCGCCTAAACCAAGCCGATTGTGGAGAAGCCACAGGCGTTAATCAACGTTCCGGCAGCCGGAACGAAGAATTATTCGGTTCTCGAGCGCGTGTATGCTGTGCCCTCATGACGCCAAGGCGCCAAAGAGCGCGGCAAACAGACGGGAGGAAACGATGAAACGCATTTTCGCTTGGGTATCCGCCATTACACTCGCAGCAGTTCTGCTCGCGCCGGCGGCCTCACATGCTCAGTTGCTACAGCAGCCGATCAAGATCGTATTTCCCTTCGCCGCAGGTGGTGGTGGCGATGCGCTCGCGCGCCTTCTCGCAGAGGAACTGCGCACCGCGTTAAACCGAAACGTCGTTGTTGAGAACAAAACCGGGGCCGGCGGCCAGGCAGGTACGCTTGAAGTCGTGAACTCTGCGCCGAACGGCGACACTCTTCTGCTGACGCCGATTGCGCCGGTCGTGCTGCATCAGAATATTTACAAGAACCTCCGCTACGACCCGATTAAGGACCTCAAACCGGTCGCGCTGATTTCGGATTTCGAGTTTGCCATTGCAGTCGGCCCTGCTGTTCCCGCGAAGACGCTCGAGGAGCTCATCGCTTGGATGAAGGCCAACCCGACCAAGGCTAGCTACGGCACGCCAGGCGCCGGCGCTCTCCCGCACTTCTTCGGCGTGTTGTTCTCGAAGGCAGTCGGCGTTGACATGGTACACATCGGTTATCGCGGCTCTGCGCTCGCCTTGGTAGATCTGATCTCGGGACAAATTCCCATCGTCGTCACAACGACTACGGACCTCCTGCAAAATCACAAGGAAGGAAAAATCCGCATCCTCGCAACCTCGGACAGCAAGCGCTCGCCGCTCGTACCAGAAGTTCCGACCTTTCAGGAGCGTGGTTACAAGATTGTGGGTACTGCCTGGTATGGCGTATTCGCTCCCGCGAAAACGCCCGACGAAGTCGTGAACCGTTACAGCAAGATCCTCTCCGATGCGGTGAAAACCGAAGCGATGAAAGAAAAATTGCTGAAGCTCGGGCTTTACGCTCGTGGCTCCACGCCTGAAGAACTCGGCAAGTTGCAGAAAGAACATGCCGATCTGTGGAAGCCCGCGATTGAAGCCTCGGGCTTCAAACCGGAAAACTAACGCGCGTCAGGCGTAACGCGAAAGCTTCGCATAAGGGTGAAGAGCGCAGATGGATTCCGACAATTCCAAGCGCCTCGGCATGATCGGAAATCCGCGCGACTTTCTCGGCGGACTCGGTTTTCTGTTGCTCGCCCTCTTCGTCCTATGGGCGACCCGCGACCTGCCCGGACAGCGCGGATTTCAGCTAGGCGCCGGATCGGTGCCGCGGTTGTTCGCGATGCTGCTCGCGCTAAATGCCGTTATTGTCATGGCATTGTCGGTCTTCGGTCGCGGACCCAGCCTTGACTATGCACTTAAACCTACAATTGCAGTCGCCGCGCTCATCGCGATCGGTCTCGCGACCAATCACTTCGCGGGGCCGGAACTAGCAGTAGTTGCGCTCATCGCCGCTTCCTTTGCCGCCTTACGAACACTGACTGCGCTCAACATTCGCGGACAAGTGTTTATTGCGCTTGCCGTTCTAGCATTTGCCGCATTCATCAAATCGCTCGGGCTCTTCATAACGGTTTTCGCGCTTGTCGCTGTTTCTTCGGCTGCAACGAAGGAGTATCGGCCTGTCGAGTCTCTGATATGGGCACTCGGTCTCGCTGTATTCAGCGTGCTAATGTTCACACTCCTGCTCAATCAGCCGATTTCTGCAATCCCACCTGCACTGCTCGGCCGATGACCGAAATATTCGCAAACCTTATCTTCGGACTTTCAATCGCGATCACGCCGACGAACATCGCGCTATGCCTGATTGGCGCACTCGCTGGCACACTCGTCGGTGTTCTGCCCGGGATTGGTCCGCTTGCGACAATTGCGATGCTCCTTCCCGTTACGTTCGGGCTACCGCCGGTCGGCGCGCTGATTATGCTCGCCGGCGTCTTTTATGGAGCAATGTACGGCGGCTCCACCACGGCAATTCTCGTTAACATTCCCGGTGAAGCGGCCTCGGTCGTTACTACACTCGACGGATTTCAGATGGCGCAACAGGGCCGCGCCGGTCCTGCACTCGCAATTGCCGCCATCGGCTCTTTCTTTGCCGGCTGCGTCGCGACTGTACTCATCGCGCTGCTCGCAGGACCACTCACGCAATTCGCTTTCTTCTTCGGGCAGGCTGAGTACTTCGCCTTAATGACGCTAGGCTTGGTGCTTGCAATCGTTCTGGCAAACGGCCCAGTATCGAAGTCGACGCTAATGGTGCTCGCAGGCATTGTTTTGTCGATGGTGAGCGCCGATGTCGACACCGGTCAAAGTCGCATGACCTTCGGAAAGTTCGAGCTCTCGGACGGATTTGGTTTCATAATCGTCGCGATGGGCGTGTTCGGCGTAGCCGAGATAATAAAAAACCTCCTGAAACCATCGGCACGGGAACTCATAGCGGAAAAAGTCACCAATCTGATGCCGACCCGGCGCGATCTTGCGGACGCGGCACCTGCAATCGCGCGAGGCACGATCCTTGGCTCGTTGCTTGGCATTCTGCCTGGCGGCGGCGCGATTTTGTCCTCGTTCGCCTCTTACACGCTCGAGAAGAAGCTTTCGAAAACGCCTGAGCGTTTCGGCAAAGGCGCGATCGAAGGCGTCGCCGGTCCTGAGAGCGCGAACAACGCAGCTTCGCAGACCTCTTTCATTCCGCTGCTCACGCTCGGCATTCCTGCGAATGCGGTCATGGCCCTCATGATCGGTGCGATGACCCTTCACGGCATTACGCCCGGGCCGCAAGTGGCGACTAAACAACCCGACCTGTTCTGGGGCCTGATTGCTTCCATGTGGGTGGGCAATCTGATGCTGCTTGTGATCAACCTTCCATTGATAGGAATTTGGGTGCGACTGCTGCGCGTCCCTTATCGCCTGCTCTATCCGATGATCTTAATGTTCTGCTGTATCGGCGTGTACTCACTGAACACGTCCACCTTTGAAATCATGCTCGCGCTCGCATTTGGGCTGTTCGGCTATTGGCTCTACAAGCATGATTTCGAGGCAGCACCGCTCCTGCTCGGGTTCATTCTCGGCCCGATGATGGAAGAGAGCCTGCGCAAGGCGATGTCGCTTGCGCGCGGTGATGTACTTGAAATTTTGATGAGGCCGCTCACGGGAACGCTATTGGCTCTTGCGGCAATACTTCTGGTCGCTGCAATTCTGCCGACAGTCAGAAAACAGCGCGAAACAGTTTTCGTGGAATAGCTTTTACACGCCGCCAACAGCCATGTTGGAATAGTTTGTCGGAATACGCTCCGACTACAGCGCTAACTCATTGGAAATAGTGGCGACCCCGGCAGGAATCGAACCTGCGACCAACAGCTTAGAAGTTGTTAGAAAACCCAACAATTTCAACGGCTATTCCGACAAAACTGCCGTTCCGGCAGCACTGTTAGATAAGACGAAATTTCAGTTTGTCGGAATGTGTTAGAGGTCGTGAACATAGGGCGTCAGGTCCAATAGAATTAGGAACTTCGCCTACTTGATCTCTAATTCTAGTCTACTGGTATGAGGTCAGCTTGCTGAAAACCAAACGACAAGCGTACATCATCGCGCTGCATCGCTCCCACATCTCGCCAGTAGCTCAAAGTCGAGAGACACCAAGGCCTCCAAAAAACGCCCTCTAAGAAACTGCTGCTGTTTCCCCTACCAACGGAGTGCCGCCCTCCCCAAGGTTGCTCCAGCCAACACTACAAACCCAATAGCGATCGGATACCAAGCTGCTACAAAAAGAGGGCTATCGTTGTTGCAATTCAGCGCATACAGCGTTGCCCCTACCGCTCCTGCTGCCATTCCTGCTCCGGCACCCGCCAAGGTAGAACTGCGAGGCGCACCATTACGCAGCCCCAGAATTGCTGCACCAAGCGGGATCGCCGACAAGGCAGGTATAGCGACCAGACAGAGCGTTCGGTTTGAACCGTTGAGGCTACTCGCCCGTAAATTTGCAGGAATCACAAAGAGCTCGATCATCGAACCGGCTAGAAGAACGGCCGCCAGCGCAGCAATGAACCAGATCCAGGGTGCGACCCTTGCCGTGGGTCTTCCCAGTTGCAAGAGCAAGCCGAAGCCTGCGACCGCGAGCGAGACCACAATCCCCATCTTAAAGAGCACGCGCTCGGTCCAAATCGCTTCGCTGAAGTCCGGACGGATTCCAACAAAAACTGCAAAGATTGCGACAATCAAAGCGACCCCGCCCAGAAACAGGAGCGTCACGGTCTTGCCTAGTGGAGAAGGAGGTTGCTTTCCGTCCTCGACGAGCAGCTGAATTAGATCTCTAGTTTTCACTGTCGTGCCTCCTAATCAGTGCAGCGACGCGCTTTAGGGTGCGGTGCAGTGCTACTCGCGTCGCTCCATCGCTCATATTGAGTTGCAAGCCGGCTTCGCGCATTGATCTGCCCTCAAGCGATACAAGGCGAACAATTGTTTGGTCGCGCTGACTTAGCTTCGCGAGCAGAAGACTTATATCGCGACTACTCGCAGTCTCGGCTGATGCCTGTTCGGGAATTTCTTCAGGTAAGGTATCGATATCGATTTCCACTTGTCGGTTCCGCTTTCGTAAGGAGTCGATCAGCTTGTTCCGGGCTATAGCCGCAATCCAGGCTCCGACAGCCTCACCGCTCCTCCATGTGTGTCGTTTTAGATGAATAGTAAGCAGAGTATCCTGAACAATGTCTTCGATATCCGATGAAAAGGTCGAGTATCTGCGACAAGCCTGCAACGCGGCGGCTCTTATCAAGGGACTCACTTCCTCCAGTAGACGGCGATAAGACTCCGCATCACCGCCGACAGAAGCGTTCATCAGCATCAGCCAACGCGCTTCACGAACGGATTTACTTTCACTTCGCTTCGCCAAAGTTGCTTTCCGCGCGATACGCGGCGCTTCTACCGCGAATCGCACTTCGAAAGCAAAAGCAAGCGCCTGCTCTTTCACCCATGCCACCTTGTCTATTATTCGTTTGACCGGGTTTCAGACAAAAGCGAGTACTGCATATACGTCTGGAGCACCGACTTCGTTACAGCCAAATGCAGTAGCCTCGCCAACGTTAACGGGCTTGCGCAGGAGCATCGCGATCGATTCCCATGTCACGGCGAATTCGCAAGTTCGCGCATGCCGGTTTCGAAGTCCGTGGCCGGTTGCCATCCTAGTTCCCGTCGCAACCGAGAGTTGTCCGCTGTGATGTGTCGCACGTCGCCCAAGCGAAACTGTCCGGTAATAACCGGCGGTTTTCCATTAAGCGCTTTTGCGAGCGCCGTAGCCATCTCCCCAACGGTGCGTGGTGTCCCTGAACCCACGTTGAACGCCCGAACGCCATCGCGATGCCGTTCACACGCCGCGACGGTCGCCGACGCGATGTCCCGCACATGAACGAAGTCACGGCGTTGTCCACCGTCTTCGAAGACCTTTGGCGCTTCGCCCTTGCGTAAGGCCGAAGTAAATATTGCGGCGACGCCGGCATAGGGCGTATCGCGTGGCATTCCTGGCCCATACACATTATGATAGCGAAGCGCTGCAACCGAACTGCCGGTCGTGCGCGACCAGTTGCGGCTATAATATTCCTGCGCGACTTTACTGGTCGCATAAGCATTGCGTGGATCAAAAGGCGTATCTTCACTTACAAGCGTTGTGCCTAACGGAGCGCCGCATACCGGACAGGGCGGCTCGAACTCACCGGCCGACAAAGCGCCTTCGGAACGCGGAGCTGGCACAACAGCGCCGTGGCTTTCGCACATGCCGAGGCCTTCGCCATATACCACCATGGAACTCGCTAACGTAAGGCGGCGGACACGAGCGCGCGCCATGGCGGCAAGCAGCTCCGCCGTTCCGGCGTCGTTCGAAGAAGCGTAGTCCGGCAAGTCGCCAACATCGACGCCGAGTCCGACCTTCGCGGCAAGATGTATAACGGCTTCCACGCCCTTCAGGGCGCGGTCCATCGCCTCCGCGTCTCTTACATCCGCGTGAATGAATGATCCCGGCGCGGTCTGTTCCGATTTTTCGCGGAAGTGGACGTCTTTGCGGAGTGAGTCAAACGCAAGCACGTCGTGGCCTCGCTTAAGCAACGTCTGGCGGACGTGCTGTCCGATGAAGCCCGCACCTCCGGTGAGCAATATCCTCATGATCGATCGGCCTTGCGAGCGGCCCGATCCATCGCGGATGACATCTGGGCAGGCGAACTACGTTTCAACGAAAAGGCTAGTCGAAGAAAGGTCGTCGTGATTTTCCAAGCCGCGTGTAGGCCCGCAAAGAGATTTCCAGAAACCTTAGATACCCCACCGCGCCGCGCCCGATGCTCGACCGGAACTTCAAGAATTCGCCAATTTTCCGAAGCCACGCGCATCTGCATCTCAAGATTCCATCCGTAGGTAGTTTCGGTCATGCCGAGCGCATGTAACTTACTCTTGCGCATGGCGCGGAACGGCGACATGTCTGAAAATTGCACGCCGTAAACCAGCCTCAGCAACAAACCGGCGAGCCACCCAGCAACAATTTGTTGCGCCGTCATGCTGCCGCGCTCGCGCTTTCCTCTTACCCGCGAGCCCATAACAAAATCTGCATCGTCTTCAGCAACTGGTGTAACAATCGCTCTCAAGTACGCGGGAACATCGCTGCCGTCCCCGTCAAGAAAACAAACAATCTCCGCATCGCTGCGCACGTTCTGCAAACCGGTTATGCACGCGAGCCCATAGCCCTTGACGGGCTGTGCAGCCACCCTTGCGCCGGCAGCCTTTGCGTTTGCGGCAGTTGCGTCGATCGATCCATTATCGACAACCAGAACTTCATCAACCTGCTGCGCCCATAACTCTTGCACGACGCCGGCGATCGCTTCTTCTTCGTTCAGGCAAGGAACGATAACGGACACTATTTTCTGTCCCCCGGGAAACAACATGGTTCACATGCCTTTGCCGCGCGAATTCATTTCCCCGCGTGCTCGGAACAAGCGTTGTCCAACAGCCGTATAG
>JAKFYO010000279.1 GCA_021730825.1 Hyphomicrobiales bacterium | reverse complement strand
TCGGCTGCTCGTTCTTCTTGGGGTCAGCCTTCTTCTTTTCCTGCGCGAAGGCCGGACCGGTATTCACGACCACGCTTGCCGAGGTCAGCCCGGCGATCGCGAGGGCGCAAACCAGCGCCGTGGACAAACGAAACTTCATGCACATTCCCCTGTGATTTCCGGCTGCTCTAGCAACTGATCTGGCGGCTCGCCAAACCGAGCCTTGGCCCCTGCTAGGCTGATTTGTTCTGCACCCTGTCTGCGGCAAATAAGGCGAGACCGAGGCGCTAGGCAAGGGCTTCCGTGCCTCTGCGTGATAAAGTCCTAAAACGAAGCCGACGATTCGGACTGTAACAAAAAGGGAGCGCGTATCGCCGTGCGGATCATCGCCATCGCAGGCGAAATGGCGCGCGAATCGGCGTGGCGTTACCTATGGCGGTACCCGGCTGGCGCTGCCGCCATACTATGCATCGCTGCGTTATCGGGCGCGGCCTCGGCCGCCGGTCCCCGTCACGCCATCGCGATGCACGGCGAGCCGGCCTACGGCACAGGCTTCACCCACTTCCGCTACGCGAACCCGGACGCCCCCAAAGGCGGCCGCCTCACGCAAGGCATCGCCGGTACCTTCGACAGCATCAACCCGTTCGTGATCCGTGGAAATCCGTTCCAGCAGATCCGGGGTTATGTCGTCGAAAGCCTCATGGTGCGCTCGCAGGACGAGCCCTTCACGCTTTACGGCCTTATCGCGAGTTCGGTCGAGACCGACGACGCGCGTAGCTTCGTCGCCTTCACTATCGATCCGCGCGCACGCTTCTCCGACGGCAAGCCCGTGACTGCCGAAGATGTTCTGTTCTCATGGAGTCTGCTGCGCGAAAAGGGACGCCCCAATCACCGGCTCTATTACGCAAAGGTGGTGAAGGCATCGAAGATCGCGCCGGACAAAGTGCGCTTCGACTTCGGCGACGCCGGTGACCGCGAACTGCCGTTGATCCTGGCACTACTGCCCGTGCTTCCGAAACATGCGGTCGATCCTTCGCGCTTCGAGGAGCCATCGCTTTCGATTGCGCCCGGAAGCGGGCCTTACGTCGTGTCCGAAGTCAGGCCGGGAAATCTCATCGTACTGAAGCGCGATGCGGGTTACTGGGGCCGCGAGCTTGCGGTTAATCGCGGCCATTTCAACTTCGAT
Organism: Hyphomicrobiales bacterium; assembly: GCA_021730825.1. Classification (GTDB taxonomy): domain Bacteria; phylum Pseudomonadota; class Alphaproteobacteria; order Rhizobiales; family Xanthobacteraceae. The sequence goes on along the minus strand of JAKFYO010000279.1, from coordinate 8,685 downwards.
GAATTACGTTTCGAATTCTATCGCGACACGACAAGCTGGTACGAGGCGTTCAAGCGCGGGCTGTACGATTTCCGCATCGAAGACGATCCGAGCCGCTGGACCATCGATTACGACTTTCCTGCCGCACGCAGTAACGGATTGATCCGTGAAGCGCTGGAAACCAAAACGCCGAAGCCGATGATGGCGTTCGTCTTCAATACGCGGCGGCCGATCTTCGCCGACAGCCGCGTGCGCGAAGCATTGATCGAGCTTCTCGACTTCGAATGGATGAACGCAAAGCTGTTTCATTCCGCCTATGCGCGCACGGGAAGTTTCTTCGAGGGCTCCGTGCTTTCAGCGCGTGGAATTGCCGCAAGTAATGCCGAACGCAGCCTGCTCGCGTCTTACGCGAACACAATTCGCGCCGATGTTCTTTCCGGCAATTATCAGCCGCCGAAATCCGATGGCAGTGGTAATGATCGTGCCCGTACGCGGCGCGCGTTAGCGCTTCTAGCCGAAGCAGGATGGGTATTGCGCGAAGGCGTGCTGAAACGAAAAGACGGCGCTGCGACGTTTCAATTCGAACTGCTCGTTACCAAACGCGAGGACGAGCGGATCGCGACCATCTATGCGACCATGCTGCGGCGCGCCGGAGTGATCGCCACGATCCGCATGGTCGAAGGCGGCCAGTTCGAGGCGCGGCGGCAGCAATACGACTTCGACATGATACCGGTGACGTGGCAGCAGTCGCTGTCGCCCGGCAACGAGCAATTTTTTTATTTCGGGGCGGCAAGCGCGGATCAAACCGCGACCCGAAATTACATGGGCATGAAAAGCCCTGCCGCCGACGCGATGATCGATGAAATGCTGCGGGCGAAGAGTTTTGAAGAACTCACGGCTGCGACGCGTGCGCTCGACCGCGTGCTGATGTCGGGACTCTACGTAATCCCGCTCTTTCATTTGCCGCGCCAATGGGTCGCGCGCTGGCCCCACATCGAGCGTCCGGCTACGCTGCCCTATCAGGGTGCGTTGCCCGAAACCTGGTGGCAGAAGCGAGCGGCACGATGAGCAAGGTTGCCCCGAATGTTGCGCTCGATGCGCTGTTTCGCCGGAACGCGACCGCGCGCGGCGAGTTGCAGGCGCTGCACGATCTCGACGGTGTTTCGCTTACCTATACGCAGACCGCTAATGCCGTCGCGCACGTAGCCGAACAGATAACAACACTCGGCATGGCACCGAGAAGCGTGATCGCGCTCCTGCTCCCGAATGGACGCGAACTGGTCGTCGCTTTGCTTGCGGTCCTTAGGAGCGGGCATGTCGCGGTGCCGATGCCGGTTGCATGGCGGAAATCCGATCTTGTGCGCGCATGCCGGGAGGCGGAAGCTGCCGCGCTGATTACGACCGCAAATTTCAGCGCCGAGAATCTTCCTCTGCTCGCAACCGAAGTTGCGACCGAAGTATTCGAGTTGAGCTTTCCGTGTGCCTTCGGTGCGTCGCTGCCGGACGGCATATTGCCGCTCACTTTCAACACGGCAGCCGAACCCGTGCTTGCGACCGCGGCGATTGCCAGCAAATCCGATGCAGGGATCGGAACGTTTCAGCCCGTAAGCGGCGGCGTCTCGCTCGTGCTCCATCATGACGACGAACTGCTCGCTGCCGGTCTCGGCGCGATGCTGGCGGGCGACATGCGCGGCGGCGATACCATTGTCTCTGCTATTTCTTTTTCGACCTATGCCGGGCTCGCCTCAGCACTGGTGCCCTGGCTGCTCTCCAGCGGCACGCTCACGCTCCTGCCCGAGCTCCCAAGCAAAGGCGCGATCGAGTTCGACAAGAATACGCACCTGATTGCGTCGGCAGGGTCGCTTCCCATGCTCTCTGCGGTCTCGCCGTCCGCGGTCGCGTCTGCCTTCGCCGTGCATTTCGCGGGCACGGAAGCGCTCACCGCCTATCCCGCGCTTAACGCCGAGACGCTCGTCGATGTGATCGTGCTCGGCGAAGTTTGCGCTGTCGCTTTGCCGCGCCGGGAGCGCAGCATGACGGCAACCCTTCCGCTCGGTGCAATTCACGCGGGCAATGCCGGCGCGGGCTCTCCCGTCATTCTCGAAACGCGAATCGAAAAGGATCAGCTGCAGGTTCGCGGCGCCATGGTTCCGGGCGACGCGATTGGCAGCCAGGAATGGCTCGACACGAATTTCGTGCCGGTGCCGCTCGATGGCAGCGCAGTTCATCTATCGCCGCCAGAGGATCTGCTCGCGCTCGGAGCGCTACGCTTTAGCTGCGCCGATCTCGAGCGGCGTATTCGCTCTGCTGCGCTGGTAATGGAAGTTCATGCGATTGACGATCCCGTCATGGGTGCGAAGCTCGTGATTACAAGCGAACGTCCGGCAGAAACCACGAAGGCTTTGTTAGATGCTGGCTTGCCGCGTCTGGTTGCACATGCCGTGCAGAAGGCCGATGCTTTCCGCGCGAAAGCCGGGTAAGGAGTATTCATGGCAACACCGATTACGATCGACGTCGTGTCCGACGTGGTTTGTCCGTGGTGCTATGTCGGCAAGCGGCGGCTGGACGCCACACTCGCGGCGCGCAAGGACATCATCGCGGAAATTCGCTGGCGCCCGTTCTTCCTCGATCCGACGGTGCCGCGCAACGGCAAGCCGCGCATCGACTACATCACCGGAAAGTTCGGCGGCGTCGAAAAGATTACGCCGGGGCACCAACGCCTCGCCGGGCTTGGAAAAGATATCGGTATTGACTTCGATTTCGGCGCCATCGAAATGCAGCCGAATACACTCGATGCGCACCGGCTGATCGGATGGGCTTCCGCTGAAGGCAAGGCAGCCGCGCTGGTCGAAATTCTCTTCGCGGATTTCTTCGTGAATGGCGTAAATCTCGCGGACCGCGCTTCGCTTGCCGATGCCGCAGGCCGCGCCGGAATGGATGCAGCAAAAGTCAGCACCGACCTTGCCTCCGGCAAAGACGAAGAGCTTGTCGCAAAGCAAGCGCAGGCGGCTTCCGCGAGCGGTATTGGCGGCGTGCCCTTCTTCGTGTTCGCGAACAAGGTTGCGCTTTCCGGCGCGCAGGAATCCGAAGTGATTTCGTCGGCAATCGATCAGGCGCTGGCTGCGGCAGGCTAAGCAGCTTTCTTCGTCTGCGCGAGCGTTGCGAATGTTTCCAGCAACCGCTTTGCGCCCTTGATCCGCTGCTCCATGCGATCCCAGCCGCGCAGAATGACGATCGACTGGTCAGGACGCACGCGCGCGGTCGAGCCCTCCTTCGCAATCCACTTCATCAGGCCTTCGGGATTCTCGAAGCGATTATCGCGGAAGCCGATGACCGCGCCTTTCGCGCCGGCCTCGAATTTTGCGATGTTGGCGGCGCGGCAGAGCGCTTTGATCGCCACGATCTCAAGCAGCATCTTCACTTCGTCCGGCATCGGCCCGAAACGATCGACAATCTCGGCGGCGATCTGGTCGATCTCGGGCGCGTCATCCAGTTCGGCAAGGCGGCGGTAAAGACCCAGACGCACGGCAAGATCCGGCACATATTCTTCGGGGATCATGACCGGTGCGCCGATGTTGATCTGCGGCGACCACTTCTCGCTAGCAGGCTCGGTTACGCCGGCTTTCAGCATCATCACCGCTTCTTCCAGCATCTCCTGATAAAGTTCGTAACCTACTTCGCGGATGTGGCCGGACTGTTCTTCGCCGAGAAGATTTCCGGCACCGCGCAGGTCGAGGTCATGCGAGGCGAGCTCGAAACCCGCGCCGAGCTGATCGAGCGATTGCAACACTTTCAGGCGGCGCTCGGCCTGCTCCGTGACCGGTTTATCCGCAGGTACGGTGAGCAGCGCATAGGCGCGCGTCTTGGAGCGGCCGACACGGCCGCGAAGCTGGTAAAGCTGCGCCAGGCCGAAACGGTCGGCACGATGAATGACGAGCGTATTGGCGGTCGGAATATCGAGACCCGATTCCACGATGGTGGTCGACAAGAGCACGTCGAACTTGCCGTCGTAGAAATCCGTCATGATCCGCTCGAGCTCGGTCGGCGGCATCTGTCCGTGTGCGACGGCGGCGCGAATTTCTGGCACGTGCGCGTCGAGGAATTGCTTACGGCCAGCGAGATCTTCGATGCGCGGGCACACATAAAACGCCTGTCCGCCGCGATACTTCTCGCGCAATAGCGCTTCGCGAAGAATCAATGGATCGAACGGCGAGACGAAGGTTCTTACTGCAAGGCGATCAACCGGAGGTGACGCGATCAGCGACAACTCGCGAACGCCGGTCAATGCAAGCTGCAAGGTGCGCGGGATCGGTGTCGCCGTCAGCGTCAACACGTGAACTTCGGTGCGCAATTCCTTCAGGCGCTCTTTATGCGCGACGCCGAAATGCTGCTCTTCGTCGACGATGACCAGTCCGAGGTTCTTGAACTCGATTGTTTTTGCGAGCAGTGCATGCGTGCCGATCACGACGTCGATGGAGCCATCGGCAAGACCGGCGCGGGTCTTCGCAATGTCTGCCGAAGAGACGAGCCGGCTTGCCTGCCCGATCCGCATCGGGAAACCGCGAAAGCGATCAGAGAATGTCTTGAAATGCTGTCTAGCCAACAGCGTCGTCGGCACCACGACCGCAACCTGCGCGCCGTTGCTCGCAGCTAAGAACGCCGCGCGCAATGCGACTTCGGTCTTGCCGAAGCCGACATCGCCGCAAATCAGGCGATCCATGGGGCGGCCGGTATTGAGATCGTCGATGACGGCATCGATGGCGGAGCGCTGGTCGTCGGTTTCGTCATAGGGAAAGCGCGCACAGAATTCGTCGTAGAGACCTTCCGGCACCGGGAACTTCGGCGCGTCGTGCAGGCTACGTGCGGCAGCGACTTTCACGAGTGCCGCCGCCATTTCTCGAATACGCTGCTTCAGGCGCGCCTTGCGGTTCTGCCAGCCGGCGCCGCCGAGGCGGTCAAGCTCGGCACCGGTATCTTCCGAGCCATAGCGAGAGAGCAACTCGAGATTCTCGACCGGCAGGAATAGACGGTTGTTGTCGGCGTAATGGATTTCCAGACAATCGTGCGGGAGCCCAAGCGCTTCAATGGCCTTAATGCCGATGAAACGGCCGATGCCGTGATCGACGTGAACCACGAGATCGCCCGCCGAGAGGCTTGTCAGTTCTGCGATAAAATCCTGTGCGCGGCGCTGTTTGCGCTGCGGACGTGCGAGCCGGTCGCCGAGAATGTCCTGCTCGCTGAAGATCGCAACATTCGCGGTCTCGAAACCGGATTCGAGGCCGAGCAATGCGAAACCGGCAGCACGCGGTGAGAGAAGATCAACAGCGCTCCAGTTTGTAACCCGGTCATTCTGTTCTAACCCATGATCGGCCAGCACCTGCTGCAAGCGGTCACGCGATCCTTCGCTCCATGTTGCAATAATGGTGCGCTTTCCCTCGGCCTGCTTCGCCTGCACATACGAAACCACGGCTGCAAACAGGCTTTCGTTCTGGCCGGTGCGCTCCGGCGCGAAGTTGCGGCCTGGCCTGATGCCGGGATCGAATACGCGGCCTGACTCAGGAACCGCAAACGGCGTCAGGCGCGCAACGGCGAGTTCTTCAAGCGCCCGCTTCCACTCCTTCGCAGTGAGATAGAGACGTTCGGGCGGCAGCGGCTTATAGAGCGGCATCTGCCCGGCATCGAAGGACTCTTTGCGCGCAACGTAATAGTCTTCGATCTGTGCGTGACGCTCCTGTGCTGCTTCATCGACCAGCGGTTCTAGCAGGAGCGGCGCGTTCGGAATAAAATCGAACAGTGTCGAGAGCTTGTCGTGAAACAGCGGCAGCCAGTGCTCCATGCCTGGATAGCGGCGTCCTGCGGTTACCGCCTCATAGAGCGCGTCGTCGCGCGTATTGCCGCCGAAGATCGCGGTGTACTGCTTGCGGAAACTGGAAATCGCTTCCGGTGCGAGCTTGAATTCGGTATTCGCTATCAACTCCAGCGAAGCGAGCGTATCGACGGAGCGCTGCGTCTGCGGATCGAAGCTCTTGATGGTTTCGACGCTGTCGCCGAAGAAATCGAGGCGCACGGCTCCGATGCCGCCCGGCGCGAACAGGTCGATGATGCCGCCGCGAACGGCGTAGTCGCCTGCATCGCGCACGGTGGAAGCGCGGATGTACCCATTCTGCTCCAGCCACGCGACGACGCTCTCGAAACCGATATTCTGATTTGGCTTCAGGCGCAGCGAGGCCTTCAGCACGAAATCCTTCGGCGGCGTGCGTTGCAGGACCGCGTTCACGGTCGTCAGCACCAGCGTGTTGCTTTCCGTATCGGCGGCAAGCTTTGTCAGCGTCGCCATGCGGCGCGCCGTTACTTCGGCAATCGGCGATACGCGATCGAACGGCAGGCAGTCCCAAGCCGGAAATACGAGTACAGGTAATTCCGGTGCGAAGAATTGAAGGCTGGCTGCGAGCGAGTTCATCCGCTCCGCATCCCGGCACACGATCAGCAAACGCTTCGCGGCGCCCGTACGTGCGAAATGCGCGCGCGCGAGATCGGAGATGACGAGGCCGTTTGCGCCGTCGGGCACGCCGGCAATGGTCAGCGGCTGCTGCGGCAGCAGTGCTGCCGGCGAAGTTCCGGAGGCCGATTTCACTTAGGGCCGTCCTTATGGAACGCCACGATCTTGCGAAACAGAGGCGAATCGAAATTCGTCGGCACTTCCGCGGTTCCGGCGATCCAGAGATAGAGTTCCGGGTCCGGCGCCTCCATCAGCGCTTCAAGCGCTGAAATCTCTACGTCGCTGAGCGCGGTAATATGTGCGTCCACGAAGCGTCCCAGCACAAGGTCCATCTCGCGTGTGCCGCGATGCCATGCGTGAAAGCGCAGGCGCTTTCTGCGATCGTCCAGCGCGTTCGTTTCGTTATTCAAAGCAGGCTCCAACGCCGAATGCCCGGACGTGCCGGGCGTGCCTCTATAGCCGCGCGTGCCGCGTCATTTCAAGCGCATTTCACGCATGGTTGCGCCGCGCGAAGTGTTCCGCCACCTTGGCGCAAGCATGCGCCCGCCCGTACTCAATCCGCTATTCGCCGGAATCGGCAAGCTCTCCGGCATCGGCCCGAAATTTCTGAAGCTGTTCGGGCGGCTGTTTGCGCGCGACGAGCCGCGCTTCATCGACGCGCTGTTTCATTTGCCGCATAGCGCCATCGACCGGCGTGCGCGCCCGAAATTGCGCGATGTCGTGCCAGACACCATCGTCACCGTCGAGGTGCATGTCGACAAGCACAAACCGGCACCGCCGCGTGGCCGCGCCCCGCATAAAGTCATGGCGCACGACGAGACCAACGACATCGAATTCGTGTTCTTCGGCATGCCGCGCGAGCGCGTCGAAAAGATGCTTCCGGTCGGCGAGAAGCGCTTCGTTTCCGGCAAGGCCATTCTCTATGACGGCCGCCTTCAGATGACGCATCCGGATCGTGTCGTCGATGAAGCGGGTCTGGCGTCACTTGCCGCCGTGGAGCCGGTCTATCCGCTGACGCAGGGACTATCCAACGCCATGGTGCGGCGTGCGTGTTTGCCCGCGAGCAAGCGGCTCACCGATTTGCCGGAGTGGATTGACGCAGCTTTCGCCAAATCGAAAGCTTACGAGTCGTTTCGCGCATCGGTCCAGCGGCTGCATGAACCGCGGGAGACGCTTGACGTCGAACTGACGAGCCTGTTTCGCTCACGCCTCGCCTATGACGAATTGCTCGCGCACCAGCTTGCGCTTGCGCTTGTCCGCAGCGACATGAAACGCGATCCGGGCCGGTCACATTCTGCTTCGGGTATTCTTCAAGCGAAGATAGAGGAAGCGCTACCTTTCTCGTTGACGCTGTCGCAGCGACGGACCGTTGATGAAATCAGAAAAGATTTATCCAGTAGTGAACGAATGCTGCGGCTGCTTCAGGGCGATGTTGGCTCCGGCAAAACGCTGGTAGCGCTGCTTGCCGCGGCACATGTGATTGAGAGCGGGAAGCAAGCCGTCATCATGGCACCGACCGAGGTGCTCGCGCGGCAACATATGGCGCGGATCGCGCCGCTCGCTGCTGCCGCGGGTATTCGTGCCGAAATCCTCACCGGCCGGGAGCGCGGTGCCTCGCGTGAAAATCTGCTCAACGATCTCTCGAAGGGGTCGGTTCACTTATTGATAGGAACACACGCGGTCTTTCAGGACGATGTGATCTTCAGCGACCTCGCTCTTGCCATCGTCGATGAACAGCATCGCTTCGGTGTCCATCAGCGCCTCGCGCTTACGGACAAAGGTATTGCCACGGACGTTCTGGTGATGACCGCGACACCAATCCCACGAACGCTCGTGCTTACCTATTTCGGCGACATGGACGTCTCCGAACTTCGCGAGAAACCGGCAGGCCGCGCGCCGATCGATACCCGCGCGGTTGCGCTGGATCGTCTTGAGGAAGTCGTCGAAGCGGTGCAGCGTGCCGTTGAAACCGGCGCCCGTGCGTACTGGATATGCCCGCTGGTGGAAGAGTCAGAGGAAGTCGACTTCGCCGCGGCAGAAGAGCGTTTCGCACACCTGCAGAATATTTTCGGCGCACGCGTTGGCCTCGTCCACGGCAAGATGAAAGCCGCAGACAAGGACGAAGCGATGGAGCGCTTCGCCAATGGCGCCACGCCGGTGCTCGTTGCAACCACGGTTGTCGAAGTCGGCGTCGATGTGCCCGAGGC
>JAKFYO010000041.1 GCA_021730825.1 Hyphomicrobiales bacterium | reverse complement strand
CTGATCGACCTCGGTCGGGCGAAGCCCTGCCATGACTTCGTCGAGCAAAAGGACCTTGGGTTGGGTCGCAAGCGCGCGCGCAACTTCGAGACGCTTGCGGTCGGGAAGCGTCAAGGTGGATGCCGCATGCAAGCGCTTAGGCGCCAGCCCCAGGACTTCGAGCACCTCGTCAGCCTTCTTGCGTGCCTCGATAACGGAGGAAGCCGCGTTCAAGGCGCCTACCACCACGTTGTCGAGCACACTTAAGCCTGCGAACGGTTTCACGATCTGGAAAGTGCGGCCGATGCCGGCGCGGCAGATTTCGTCCGGACGTTTGCCGTCGATGCGCGAGCCGTTCAGCGTAACCGCGCCGGTGTCCGGTTTATAAACGCCGGCGATCATATTGAAGCAGGTGGTCTTGCCGGCACCGTTCGGGCCGATCAGGCCGACGATCTTTCCTTCCGGCACTTCAAACGTGACGTTCTGCACGGCTTTCAGGCCGCTGAAGCTTTTCGAGATGCCGCCGACTTCGAGGAGCGCCATCTTCAGCTCTCCTTTTTTTCGCTGTCGCGGTCGAGGCCCAGTTTCTTCTTCAGTGGCGGCCACACCCCGTCTGGAAGAAACATCACGACAAAAAGCAGACAGATTCCATAAAACACCTGCTTCATGCCGGGCAGGTCGATGCCGAGCCGCAGCATGATTTCGCGCAAGCCTTCCGCGAGACCCGTGAGCAGGAACGCACCGACAATCGGGCCAAACAACGTGCCGATGCCGCCAATGATCGGCCCGAGAATGAGTTCGATCGAGCGCGAGATGTGGAAAACCTGCTCGGGGAAGAGATTGTTGTAGAAGAACGCAAAGATCACGCCGCCGAGCGAAGTGAGCGCTGCGGAGAGAACCACCGCATACATTTTATAGCGAAATATATTGATGCCGAGCGCTTCGGCGGCTTCGGGGCTTTCGCGGATCGCAAGCCAGTAATACCCGGCGCGCGAGCGCAACAGCAGATGACAGAGAATGAAAGCCGCCAGCGTCATCGCGAGCAGGATGTAATAGAACATGTGCTGGCTGCCGCGCAGATTGAAGAAATCGTTCTGCGTGTAATTCGCGACCGGCAGGAAATACCCGGCCGCGCCGCCGACCCAGCCGAAGTGATCGAAGCCGATGCGCGCGAACTCCGCGAAAGCGATAGTGAGGATCGCGAAGTAAACCCCCGAGACGCCGAAGCGGAACGCGAGAAAGCCGATCACCGCGCCGACCGCGCCTGCGATGGCAAGCGCCGGAAATAACCCGATCCACGGGCTCACGCCGAATTTCACGTAAAGCGCCGCGGTCACGTAAGCGCCAAGGCCGATGTAAAGCGCATGGCCTAGCGAAAGCTGGCCTGCGAAGCCCATCATGATGTTCCAGCACTGGCCGGCATAAGCGAAGTAGAGAATCGTAATCAGCACGACGATCAGATAGTCGTTCGCGAACATGGGCGCTGCGAGAAGTGCGGCGAAGAACAGCACAAGCAGAATCAGCGCGCTGCGAGAAACTCCTTCGAACAAATACTTCATGCCGTTTTCCGTCCCATGATGCCCTGCGGGCGGAACAGAAGAACGAGCACAAGAATTCCGAACGAGAACATCGTCTTCGCGGACGGCGTGAAGAAGAAGCCGCCGAGCGCCTCGGTAAGACCAATAAGGATGCCGCCAACAATCGCGCCCGGCATCGAGCCGAGACCGCCGGTAATCACGATCACGAAGGCAAGCAGCGTGTAAGCGGGGCCGATCGCAGGCGTCACGTCGGTCACGATCATCAGCATGGTTCCGGCGGCACCCACGCAGGCAGCCCCGATGCCGAAGGTGAGCGAATAAAGCCGCTTCACATCGAGGCCGACGACCAGCGCGCCGTTATAATTATCGGCACAGGCGCGGATCGCTTTTCCGGTCAGCGTCAGCCGGAAGAACGAGAACAAAGCGACCGCAACGATCAGTGCGGCAATCGCCGCGTAAACTTTACCTGCGTCGATGATGATGCCGCCGACATCGAAGCTGTCGAAAGAATATGAGGTGGTAATACCCTGCGAGTCCGGGCCGAAAATCAACAGCAGCGCGTTGACCATGATCAGCGCGACCGCGACGAGCAGCATGAACTGGCTGTGTTCCGGCCGGTTGATAAACGGATTGATGATTGCGCGCTGCATCAGATAGCCGAGGGCGAATAGCACCGCCGAAATCGGTACCAGCATCAACAGCGGATCGAGGCCGAGCGCGGAGAAGAAAACGATCACGAGATACATCGCAATCGTCATCATCTCGCCATGCGCGAAGTTGACGACGCGCACAACGCCGAAAATCACGGAGAGGCCGAGCGCCATCAGGCCGTAAACCAGGCCGGTCAGCACGCCGCTGATTGCGATTTTGAGAACGACTTCGGTTGTCACGGCTTAGCCCTGTGCAGCAACACTCCGGCCGCTTTCGCGGCCGGAGCAGTTCGGGACGAGCGCCTGTTAGCGCTTGTCGTAAGGCTTCATCGGATGTTCAGGCTTCGCGTTCGAAGCTTCCTTCGGCGCAATCGTGACGAGCTTGCCGCCGCGATTCTGGATCGCCGAATTCTTCAACGCCGCGTTCTGACCCTTGGCGTCGAACTGGATGCCCGGACCCGGCGAGACGTTGTCCTTGATGTTGGTCGCGCGGATCGCGTCGGCAAGCGCCTTCGGATCTGCGGAGCCGGCGCGCTTGTAGGCGTCGGCTGCCACCAGCAGCGCTTCGAAGGTGTAAACATGGTTGGTGTTCATGTTCAGACCCGGATGCGCCTTGGCGAGCGCCGCTTCGAGCGCCTTCGAAAGCTTCTTGTTCGGATCGTACCAGGGCACGAAGCTCATCGGACCGTCGCCGAGCTTGCCGAGGGTTTTCAGATACTGGTCTTCGTACCAGCCCGGCCCCATCGAGAGCACGGCTTTCGGCGACCAGCGCTGCTTCACGAGTTCGCGGGTGATCAGGATCGCGTCGTTCAGACGGCTGACCATGACCAGCGCTTCTGCGTTCGTTGCCTTGGCTTTGGCGACTTCGACCGAAAGATCGCGCGCGGTGCCGTCATACGCGATCGTTTCCAGAACCTTGTACGGCGTGTCCGCGAACCTCGCCATGGTGCCGGTGAAGCCCTTCTGCATCGCAGTGCCGAAGGTGTCGTTCACATGCATGAACACGGCCGTCTTCGGCGCATTGCCGGTCGCCTTGAAAATCTCGATCTGGTTTTCGAAGGCGTTCGCGAGAATCGTCGGCGCGGTCGGGAAGTTGCGGAACACGAACTTGTAGCCCTGCTCCGTAATCGGCGGCGCGGCCGCGATATTGATGACGTAGGGAATCCCCTTCTGCTCGGCGACCTGTGCGATCGCGGTCGACTGACCGGAGTCGAAGGCGCCGACAAGAAGCTGCGCACCTTCGTTGATGAGGCGTTCGGCGCGGGCACGAGCGACTTCGACGTTGGTTTCGGTGTCGCCGTTCATAATCTGGAGCGTGGGCAGCTTCAGGTCTTTCAGAAGGCCTGCGGTGATATCGACGCCGCGCTGGCAATCCTGACCGATGCCGGCCTGCGCGCCGGAGCGCGGCAACAACACGCCGACTTTCAGCGGCGCGCCTTGTGCGGAAATGATGTTGAACGGAGCGGTGCCTGCGACGATGCCGGCGGCACCCATGCCGGCAGTGAATGTGCGGCGCGAGATGCGAGTCTTCGAAGCCATTTTATTTCCTCCCCTGAACTTCGTTATTTTTGGCGTTGTTCTTCGTTCTTATCTTCAGTTTGCCCCGCTACCGAGGCGATTGTCGATCATTATATCATATTACAATCTGCCGTCCCGCGCAGAACTACGGGCCAAGCCGTTATGAATTATAATACATTAGCCCGAACCGGCCGCAATCCCGCTACGCACAGCGCTTGGCACCCGGGGCGAGCGGCAATCCCAGGACACAGTTTTTCGAACGCCTCCAGAAACATGCTTGCCGCCAAGTGGATGCGCATCCATACTCGCGCCGAGCTGGGATCGAAAAAACGAGGCGACCCGTGCCGGCCGTCAGAATGGCCACACGAAACGAACCTCGCGGCGATGGCCAGACAGGGAGGAAAGTACATGCACAATAAGTCACGATTTACGCGCCGCCGCGTTTTGCAGATGGCAGGCGTGGGGGCCGCAGCCGCGGCATTCCCGTTCGCACGGCCCGCGATCTCGCAGGGCGCTCCGCTCCGCGTCGGTCTTTTGCTGCCCTATAGCGGCACCTTCGCCGCGCTCGGCACTGCAATTACCAATGCGATGGATCTCTACGTAAAGCAGCAGGGCGGCAAGCTTGCCGGCCGTACCATCGAATGGGTCAAGGTCGACGACGAATCCGCGCCGCCGAAGGCGACCGAACTCACCTCCAAGCTCGTACAGGGCGAGAAGGTCGATGTTCTGATCGGCACCGTTCACTCCGGCGTCGCGATGGCGATGGCAAAGATTGCACGCGAAGCCGGCATCCCGACGCTGATCCCGAATGCGGGTGCAAACGTTCTCACGCGCGAGCAGTGCGCGAAGAACATCTTCCGTACCTCGTTCGGCAACAGCCAGCCTGGCGTCGCGGCAGGCGAAGCCATGATCAAGGCCGGAATCAAGACCGCGGTCACCTACACGTGGGGCTATGCGGCGGGCGAAGAGTCGGTCGACGGCTTCAAGCAAAGCTTCCTCAAGGGCGGCGGCAAGATCATCAAGGAACTGCGTCTGCCGTTCCCGAACGTCGAATTCCAGGCGGGTCTTGCCGAAATCGCTTCGCTCAAACCCGAGGGCGTTTATTCGTTCTTCGCTGGCGGCGGCGCGCTGAAATATATGCAGGACTATGCGGCTGCGGGTCTCAATAAGTCCGTGCCGCTGTGGGGTCCGGGCTTCCTGACCGACGGTGTTGAAAAAGCCGCCGGTACTGCTGGCGAAGGCGTGAAAACCGCGTCGCACTATGTCGAGTCGCTCGACAACGCCGAGAACAAGAAGTTCCGCGCCGACTACAACGCGGCCTTCAAGATGTTCCCGGACGTTTACGCCGTGCAGGGCTGGGATACGACGCATCTTCTCGACATCGGTCTCAAGGCTGCGGGCGGCGATGTGAAGAAGCAGGACGATATGTTCAAGGCGATGCGCAACGCGAAATTCAATTCGCCGCGCGGACCGTTCCGGCTCTCGGCTTCGCAGAACCCGATCCACAACTTCTATCTGCGCGAACTCAAGGGCGGCCAGAACGTCTATCTCGGCGTCGCGGCGACCGACGTGTCCGACCCGACGACCGGATGCAGCCTCGCCTAAGCAGTACTACGAGTTAAGGTGAGCGGGGGCGAAAGCCCCCGCTTGCCATATCTGGAATCTGAAATTGGCGCCGGGGGACGCCGCGATATGGATCTCGTTCTCATTCAGTTGCTGAACGGCGTGCAGTACGGGTTGCTGATTTTTCTGGCGGCATCCGGTCTCACCCTCGTGTTCGGCATCATGGGCGTGATCAATCTCTCGCACGGCTCGTTCTATATGCTAGGCGCTTATGGCGCGCTGACGCTCACGCAATTTACCGGCGACATCTTTCTTTCGCTCGCGCTCGGCGTGCCGCTTGCCTTCCTGTTCGGCGTCATCATCGAATGGCTCTTCATCCGCCATCTCTATGACCGCGATCACCTGCAGCAGGTGCTACTTACTTTCGCGCTGATCCTGATTTTCAACGAAGCGCAGAAACTATTGTGGGGTAGCTATCCGCACAGCGTTCCCGTGCCCGGCTATCTGCAAGGCGGCGTGAAAATCTCCGGACTCCTCACCTATCCGTACTACCGGATCGCGGTTGCCGCGTTCTGCGTGGCACTCGCGCTCGCCATGATGTTCGTAATCCAGAAAACGCGTATCGGACGCATTATCCGCGCGGGCGAATCCAACCGCGAGATGGTCGAAGCGCTCGGCATCGACTCGCGCCTTCTATTTCGCTTCGTTTTTGCCGCGGGTGTCGCGCTTGCCGCCACCGCAGGTATCGTCGCGTCTCCTCTCGAGAGCGTTTATCCCGGCATCGGGGAGCCGGTGCTCATTATCTCATTCGTCGTCGTCGTGATCGGCGGCATCGGATCGATCAAGGGTGCCTTTGTCGGCGCATTGCTCATCGGCGTCGCCGACGCGCTCGGCAAAGTTTATTTTCCGGCCTTCTCGTCGAGCGTCGTTTACGCGCTGATGGCTGCCGTACTAATCGCACGGCCCGGCGGACTGTTCGGACGGGCGGCGTAAATGCTCGCGCGCCCTCGCCCGATCGTTATCGTTATTTTGCTGGCGCTGCTCGCTTATGCGATTGCGCTGCCGTTTTTCGGCGGGGCGTTTGCGTTGAAGTTCGCGGCCCGCGTGATGATCACGGGCATCTTCGTCATCAGCCTCGATCTTCTGATCGGCGTCACCGGACTCGTCAGCTTCGGCCACGCGCTTTATTTCGGTCTCGGCGCTTACTCGCTTTATTTCATTTCGCCGGCATCGGCGGCCGCGAACGGGTTTCTCGCAATCCCGTTTGCGATGCTGCTTGCAGGCATTGTCGCGTTGATCGTCGGTTCGGTGGTCGTGCTGACGAAGGGCTTCTATTTCATCATGGTGACGCTCGCCTTCGGGCAGATGGGCTTCTCGCTGTTCTTCGACACCAAGATCGCGGGCGGCACCGACGGCGCTTACATCAACGTGCGGCCGATTTTCTCGATCGGATCGCAGCAGTTGCTCAATTTCTCGAACCGCACGGCATTCTTCTACTTCTGCCTCGCGGCATTGGTGCTCTCTTACATTTTTCTGTTGTGGCTGGTGCGCACGCCGTTCGGGCGCGTGCTGCAAGGCATCAAACACAACGAGGCGCGCATGAGCGCGCTCGGCTTCAACACGTATGCTTACAAGCTTGCGAGCTACGTCATCGCAGGCGCGATGGCGGGTTTTGCAGGTGTCTTGTTTGCGGCGATCGACGGCTATGTCGCGCCGGAACTCTTGGGCTGGCGCGAGTCGGGCCTCGCCATCATGATGGTGGTGCTCGGCGGCGCAGGCACGCTTTACGGGCCGCTGCTCGGCGCCATTCTCTATTCGATGGTGGAGGAAACGCTCAAAAGTTCGAGCGAACTCACCGCGATCTTCTCGCTCGTAATGAATGGCGCCACCGCGAAATGGCTCGGCGGCATTGTCGCGAACAGCTGGTCCATGGCGCTCGGCTTTTTCCTGATCGCTGCCGTGCTTGCCGCACCCAAGGGGATTGCCGGCTTCATCGAAAAATTCGCGAGCGAAGCGAAGCGCTCGAAAGCGCGCGAGATCAAACCGCTTCTCGAGACGCGCGAGCGGGCAAAGGCGATGCAGCTTGAGGTCGAAAATCTCATGCGTGCGTTCGGTGGCCTCGTCGCGGTGAACGGCGTCAGCGTGAAATTCCCTCCGAATAAAGTCCACGGCATCATCGGACCGAATGGAGCGGGCAAAACCACATTTATCAACGTACTTTCCGGTGCGCTGAAGCCGACCCAGGGAAGCATTCGTCTCGAGAGCGAAGAAATCGGCGGCAAGAAGCCGCATGCCGTCGCGCGGCGCGGGCTGGGCCGTTCCTATCAGCGCACGAACGTTCTTCTGCCATTCACGGCGCGCGAGAATTGCGCGCTTGCGGCACAGGCGCAATTCCCGAGCCCATTCCGCTTCAGCAATAAATGGCGGCGTAACGAAGAAGAGCAGGCGGTTGAAGATGCGTTGAAGGCTGCCGGCATTGCGCCGGAGCGTGCAGACATGAAGGCGTCCAATCTCAGTCACGGCGAACAGCGCCAACTCGAGATCGCGATGCTGATTGCGTCAGGCGCAAAACTACTTCTCCTCGACGAACCTCTTGCCGGCATGGGACCGGAAGAAACCGGGCGCGTGACCGCGCTTCTCCGCGAACTTGCCGCGGACCACACCATCGTGCTGATCGAGCACGACATGGATGCGATTTTCGCGGCAGCAGACACGCTGACCGTGCTCGTCGAAGGCAAGTTGCTCGCGCATGGTACGCCGGAAGAAATCCGCAACAACATGGCGGTACGCGAAGCCTATCTCGGCGAATGGGGACAGGAGGGCAAATCGTGAGCGCGGCCGCAATCCTCGCAGAGAACATCAACACACATTATGGGCGCAGCCATATTCTGCGCGCCGTTTCGTTTCGCGTGGCGCCCGGCGAAACCGTGAGCCTCTTGGGCCGCAACGGCATGGGCAAGACCACGCTCCTGCGCACACTTGCTGGACTTGTACGGCCTTCATCGGGCAGCGTTCAGTTGAACGGCAAGGATGTAACTTCGGCACGCGCATCAGCGCGCTCTCGCGCGGGGCTTGCCATCGTTCCGGAAGGCCGCGGCATCTTCCCGAATCTCACCGTCGCCGAGAACCTGACATTCGCATCGCGTGCAAACGACAAAGGCGAGCGCCCCTGGCCGCTGGAGCGTGTCTATGCGCTGTTTCCACGCCTGTCGGAGCGTAAGCATCACTGGGGCAACGAACTCTCCGGCGGCGAGCAGCAGATGCTTTCCATCGGCCGCGCGTTGATGACGAGCCCGTCGATCATATTGCTGGATGAGGCAACAGAGGGCCTGGCTCCGAAGCTTCGCGACGAAATCTGGTCGACGGTAAAGCAGATCGCGCAGTCCGGGATTGCCGCGATCATCGTCGATAAAAACCTGAACGACCTCCTCGCACTTGCCGACCGCAATACGATCATGGCCAAAGGCGAGATCGTGTTCGACGGCACGTCAGCCGCACTGCGTGCGGACGAAGCGCTGATCCACCGGCATCTTGGTGTGTAGCTAAGCGATCCTGCGCTCGGTCGCGGGCTTCGGAAAATCGATCATCGAGGAAAGTTCGCGCAACGACTGCTCGGGCTTCTTGCCTTCGGTGTCGATGACGCGATCGGCCTTGGCATAAAGCGGCTCGCGGCTTTTCAGGATCGAAACGAGATCGTCCATCGCTTTCGCGTTTTCCGCCATGGGGCGGAGATCGCCCTGCTCGATCACGCGGTTCATATGCTGATCGGGCTGGGTACGGACCCACACCGTCAAACATGACGTCAGCAGCAATTCGTAGGTTGCGGGCTCAGTGACAAGACTGCCGCCGGTGGCCAGCACGAAGCGCGGATGATCGCTGAGCGCTTTTTCCAGCGCCTCGCGCTCGAAGCGGCGGAAAGTCTGCTGTCCGAACATTTCGAACAATTCGGAGAGCGCCATGCCGCTTCGTTTTTCGATCTCGCGGTCGAGTTCGATGAACGGCACTTCGAGTTTTTCCGCAAGCAATTTTCCGAGCGTGGATTTTCCGCCGCCGCGCAGGCCGATCAACGCGACGCGGCCGCGCCTGTCTTCGCTCGAAGGTCCGCCAAAATGAGACAGCAATACGTCGCGGGCTTCCACGCGCTCGGCGGGCGAAAGCCTATCCAGAAACTGTTCGAGCAAAAGATGCTCGACTTCGCGCTCAGGACGGTCATCGACGAGTTCGGCGACCGGCACACTCATCGCCTTCGCGATCCGGCGCAGCAGCACGATCGAGCAGTTGCCTTTGCCGAGCTCGAGCTGGGCCAGATAGCGCTCTGAAACCTTCGACTGCTTGGCAAGCACTTTACGCGACATGCCACGGCGGCTTCGGATCATGCGTACGCGCTCGCCGAGCTGCGTCAGAAAAGCTTCGCCGTTCTCGAGTTTCTTTGCAGTTTCGTTGCGGTGCCTGGCCATGCGGGTCCAAATCCTCGATTGCAGTATAATTCATGCTGCCCTAGAATTGGAACAGCGAAAGACTGAAGAAAAACAGCTTTTGCGCATCTTGGAATTATTATTCATCGAAGCCGGGCCGCAAAAAGAGCCTGCCGCGATGCGCCCGCCTTTGGCGGGACCGAGGAAAGAGGGAGCGGAAGATGGTCAATCTTGCGACTATCACGGAGCGCCGTCCGTATAACGCGGCGAGCGAATTCGTAGACGGCAACGTGAAAGCCGGGCGCGGCAATAAAGTCGCGTTCAAGGAAGGCAATCGCTCCATCACCTACGGCGCATTGCAGAAGGAAAGCTGCCGCTTCGCGAGCGGGCTCGCCTCGCTCGGTTTCGGTCACGAGAGCCGGATGGTTATGCTCGCGCTCGACACCATCGAGTTTCCGGTGGCGTTCTGGGGCGCGATCCGCGGCGGCGTTGCGCCGATCCCGCTGAACACGCTGCTT
>JAKFYO010000338.1 GCA_021730825.1 Hyphomicrobiales bacterium | reverse complement strand
GTTCGACCTGCCGAATTTCTGATTTTCTCGCAAGCCGGGAATAAAAAAACGCCGGGCAAATTGCCCGGCGTTTTTGTTTGCCTGCTGTGTGAATACTTACGCCGCGAGCTTGTCGAGCTCCGCGAGAATTGCGTCGCCCATGTCCTGCGTGGACACGATCTTGGTCGCCGAGCCGCGAATGTCGGCGGTGCGGTGGCCGGCAGCGAGTACGTTCGCAATCGCTTCCTCGATCTGGTCCGCGAGCTTGCCCATGCCGAAGGAGTAGCGCAGCGCCATGCCGAGCGAACCGATCATCGCGATCGGGTTCGCCATGCCCCGGCCTGCGATGTCCGGTGCCGAGCCATGCACCGGCTCGAACAAGGACTTGCGCTTTTTCGTCTTCGGATCGACTTCGCCGAGCGAAGCCGACGGCAACATGCCGAGCGAGCCCGTGAGCATCGCCGCCACGTCCGACAGCATGTCGCCGAACAGGTTGTCGGTGACGATCACGTCGAACTGCTTCGGGTTGCGCACGAGCTGCATGCCAAGCGCATCCGCGAGCTGATGCTCGAGTTCGACGTCCTTGTATTCGCGCTGATGCACCTGGTTCACGACTTCGTGCCAGAGCACGCCCGACTTCATGACGTTGCGCTTCTCGGAAGACGTCACTTTGTTCTTGCGAGCCTTCGCGAGATCGAAGGCAACGCGCGAAATGCGCTCGATTTCGTAGGTGTCATAGACTTGTGTGTCGACCGCGCGCTTCTGGCCATTGCCGAGATCCGTGATGGTCTTCGGCTCGCCGAAATAAACGCCGCCGGTAAGCTCGCGCACGATTACGATGTCGAGATTCTCGACCAGTTCGCGCTTCAAGGAAGACGCGTCGGCCAGCGCCGGATAGCAGATCGCCGGGCGCAGGTTCGCAAACAGCGCGAGGTCTTTGCGCAGGCGCAGCAGGCCCGCTTCCGGGCGCACGTCGTAAGGCACCTTGTCCCACTTCGGTCCGCCGACTGCGCCGAAGATGATGGCGTCGGCTGCCATCGCCTTCTTCATGTCGTCTTCGGAAATCGCCTTGCCGTGCGCGTCGTAGGCAGCACCGCCAACGAGACCCTCTTCGATATTGAACGTGGCAAGCCCGCGCTTTTGAATCCAGTCGATCACGCGCCTGGCCTGCGCCATGACTTCGGGGCCGATGCCGTCGCCCGGCAGCAGAAGCAGATTGTATGTCGGCATGATTACTCGCTTACGAAATCAGAGATTGAATAGTTGAAGTTTAGGCCCAGGGACGCGCTGCCGCGTTCTTCTTTTCGAACGCGTCGATGCTCGCGCGCTTTTCCATGGTCAGGCCGACGCCGTCGAGGCCGTGCAGCATGCAGTGCTTCTTGAACGGGTCGAGGTCGAACTTGATCACGCCGCCATCGGGCCCGCGGATTTCCTGCGCTTCCAGATCGATCGAGAGCGTCGCGTTGGCGCCGCGCTCGGCATCGTCGAACAGCTTTTCCAGATCGTCCTTGGAGACGACGATCGGCAGCAACCCGTTCTGGAAGCAGTTGTTGTAGAAAATGTCCGCGAACGAGGTCGAGATCACACAGCGGATGCCGAAATCCATCAGCGCCCAGGGCGCATGTTCGCGCGACGAGCCGCAGCCGAAATTGTCGCCGGCCACCAGAACCTTCGCATTCTTGTAGGCGGCCTTGTTCAGCACGAAATCCGGGTTGTCGGAGCCGTCGTCGTGATAGCGCATCTCCGAGAACAGCCCCTTGCCGAGGCCGGTGCGCTGGATCGTCTTCAGGTACTGCTTCGGAATGATCATGTCGGTATCGACATTGATGATCCGGAGGGGTGCTGCGACGCCCGCGAGGGTCGTGAATTTTTCCATGGTCCTGTCCGTGTAGGCGGATTTGGCCGTTCCTGTCCCACATAGCCCCCATGACGATCAAGGGCCCCCGGCGTTTCCGCCGGAGGCCCTCGAGAACGGCCTTAAATAGAGGCTTTTAGCGCCTGCGCTTGGCTTTGGACTTCGCCGCCGCCCTGACCGGCGCGCCGGAGAAATACGGCATGCCCCGCAGTTTCAGCAGCAGCATCGGCCACAGGATCAGAAGCACGCCGAGCACGCAGGCCCAGATCAGATCGTTCTGCGAGAGGTTCTGGGTTTTGAATACGTGCCAGGCCAGCGGCAGGAACAGAAACACGCCCGAGATCACGCCCGGCGAAAATCTTCCGCCATTGGCGAGCATCGGAAGCACATGAAAGAAAATGACGTTGACCAGAAGCAGCGTCGTGAACGCCACGATCAGCGTCGGCCCTATCGGCGTTCCCGCGAGCATCGCCGCGGTGAGACCGAGAATGAGGATGGCGACCTCGGTGATGACGTACTGCTCCCAGCCGAGCGAGATGTTCATCGTTTTACGCGCCCAGTCGTACCAGCCCAGGATGTGCTCCTCGACGATATGCAACGCATAAGCCGCTACAGCGAGCCACACTAATACGGTGAGTGACATGGCGTTCCCCTTTGCGAATCAAATTCGTGAATGCGAATCAAAACGCGCGGAGACGTACCACTTTGGTCTAAGTGGAACCAGCAAAGCTCTGCTGCACTGCACTAATGGGTTTCGAGGTCGGCGAGCGACTCGATGCGCTCCATGTCCTCGTCCGACATCCCGAAATGATGCCCGATCTCGTGGACCAGCACATGCGTGATCAATGCGCCGATCGTCTCGTCATGCTCGGCCCAGTAATCGAGGATCGGACGGCGATAGAGATAGACCTGGTTTGGGAGCCGGCCGGATTCCGCAACCGCCGAATCCTGCGCGAGCCCGACGCCTGAAAACAGTCCGAGCAGTTCGAACGGGCTCTCCGCATCCATCTCCCGCAACACATCTTCGTCCGGGAAATCGGCAACGTGAATCACGACGCCCTTACACAGCGCACGAAACTGCTCCGGCAGCCGCGCGAAGGTAACTTCCGCGAGCCGCTCGAAATCCTCGAGCGAAGGAGCGGAGAGCGATGCCCAATCCGTATTTGTTCGGGAGTATTCCTGACTCATCCGGGAACTCTCATTCACGCTTACATAAAGCTCAAGCCCCAAACAGGCCATGTTGTTGAACGCGCCATGAATGGCGGTCTCAGAGCCGGTTCAGACGAATTGCGCGAACTTATTCGCATCGATCCGGTTTGTATCCAGATCACACACAAAGCTTGAGAGGAAAACAAATGTTGAGGGCGCTTGTACTTAGTCTTGTCGCGGCAGGCACGATCGGCCTCGCGGCTTCTGCGACCCCCGCGAATGCGCGCATTGCCGCAGGCGTGACCGCGCCTGCCGTCGAGACCAACAAGGTTGATGTGCGGCGCTGCCATCATCATCGCTGGTCGTCGCGCTGGCACTGCCGTCATCAGCACTGGAACCATCACCGCCATTGGCACGCGCAGCCGTTCTACTATCAGCCGCACCGCTTCCACGGCCATCGTCATCATCGCCGTTGGCAGTCGCGTCAGTGGTGGTAACCAAGAAAAACGAAGCATAAAGCGAAACGGGCGCTCAGCCGATCTCGGGTTTACCCGAGATCGGCAATGTAAAATTACTAAGTCGGGTTTACCCGGCTTGGTTAAGGGCGCCCGTTTTACCATCTCCGCAGCTTTCGCTTTCGCCTGCGCGCCACAGCAGAAATACTGGGCGCAACAACTGGTTAACAGGGAAAGCGATCAACAATGAAAAAATTCATGCTTGCGCTGGTTGCTGCAAGCGCAATCGGCTTCACGGCGTATGCAACGCCCGCCGCCGCACGCGTTACCGGCCTCGCCGCACCTTCAGTCGAGAAGAATGTTGCTGATGTGAACTGCCACGGACAGCACTGCCATCTGATGGATCACAAGCGGCACGTGCATCGCCATCACCACCACGCGCATCGCCACCATCATCACGCGCACCGCTTCCACTACGCGCAGCGCTACAATTACTCCGCGCGCTATCAGTACGCCGGACATCGCTACAACTATCAGCGCCGTTATGCCTACGCACCGCGCTACAATTACGCGCAGCCGCAGTATAGCTACGCACAGCCGCAGTATTCTTACGTCGCGCAACCGCAGCAGACTTACGCGCAGCCTTATGCCTATGCGGTGACGACCTATTACTACACGCAGCAGCAGTACGTGCAGCCGCAATACACCTACGCAAAGCCTTACGTGCAGCAGCAATATGCGCAGCCCTACAACTACGTGGCGCAGCCGCAGTATCAGCCGGTGCAGCAGTATTACGCTCCGCAGAAACCGCAGTTCGAGCCGATCTACTCGCGGTTCTGAAGAACAAAATAAGACACAAAAAACGGGCACCCAAAATAACGGGTGCCCGTTTTGCATTGAAACGTCTGAGCCTCTATCAACGAGACATGAAACCGTTTCGCTATCTTGCGCTCGCGTTGCTGCCGTTTCTCGCAATCATCGTGCCGTCACACGCAACGCCTCTGCGCTTTACAGCTCCCGCCGTCGAGTTCCATCCGGCGCAAGTGCGCGCGGTTTGTCATCACTACCGCTGGTCTTCACGCCGTGCCTGTACGAGCGCAAAGCAGCTTATGTTCGTGACAAGACCGCCGCTTTATTATCCGTCGCGCTATTTCGCCGACCGGCCGCATTATTATTACGAGCAGCGCAGGTTTTACTGGCGCTCGCTCAATGACCGCTACCGCGCGCACTACTGGCATCACTGGCCATATCGCTACGGCTGGTACTGAAATAAAAACGGGCGCTTTTAAAAAAGCGCCCGCTTCGTTTTCTGATTTTGTTTTCGCTTAGTGCTTCGGCCACTGGCGTACATCGACGAAGTGACCGGCGATTGCTGCGGCTGCCGCCATCGCCGGCGAAACCAAGTGCGTCCGGCCCTTGTAGCCCTGACGGCCTTCGAAGTTGCGGTTCGAAGTCGATGCGCAACGCTCTTCGGGCTTCAGTTTGTCCGGGTTCATGGCCAAGCACATCGAACATCCCGGCTCGCGCCATTCGAAACCGGCCGCCAGGAAAATCTTGTCGAGGCCTTCCTGCTCGGCCTGCGCTTTCACAAGACCCGAGCCCGGCACGATCATCGCGCTGATTGCGTCATGAACCTTCTTGCCATCGACCATCTTTGCGACCACGCGAAGATCCTCGATACGGCCATTGGTGCAGGAGCCGATGAAGATTTTGTCGAGCTTGATGTCGGTGATTTTCGTCCCGGCTTTCAGGCCCATGTAATCGAGCGCGCGCTGCTTGGCTAAGCGCTGGTTCTCGTCAGACAACTTCGCCGGATCCGGCACGACGCCGCCGATGGAAACAACGTCTTCCGGGCTCGTGCCCCAGGAGACGATCGGCGGCAACGCTGCGCCATCCAGCTTCACTTCGCGGTCGAAATGCGCGCCGTCGTCGGAGTAGAGCGTTTCCCAGTAACGCATCGCGGCATCCCAGTCGCCGTTCTTCGGCGAGCGCGGACGGCCCTTGAGATATTCGTAAGCCTTCGCGTCGGGCGCGATCAGGCCCGCGCGGGCGCCGCCTTCGATCGTCATGTTGCAGACGGTCATGCGGCCTTCCATCGAAAGTGCGCGCATCGAGTCGCCAGCGAACTCGATGACGCTCCCTGTTCCGCCGGCGGTACCGATCTCGCCAATAATGGCCAAGATAATATCTTTCGCGCCGACACCTTCGGGCAATTTGCCGTCCACCGTCACGCGCATGTTCTTCGCTTTTTTCTGGATCAGCGTCTGGGTCGCAAGCACATGCTCAACCTCGGACGTTCCGATGCCGTGCGCCAGCGCACCGAATGCGCCATGCGTCGAGGTGTGGCTGTCGCCGCAGACGATGGTCGTGCCCGGCAGCGTGAAGCCCTGCTCCGGTCCGATGATATGCACGATGCCCTGACGGCGGTCATGCTCGTCGAAATAATCGATGCCGAATTCTTTCGCGTTGTTCGCAAGTGCCTCGACCTGCGTGCGCGATTCCCGATCGGCAATACCTTTGGAGCGGTCGGTGGTCTGGATGTTGTGGTCGACCACCGCGAGCGTCTTTTCCGGCGCGCGCACTTTGCGGCCCGCCATGCGCAGGCCCTCGAAGGCCTGCGGGCTCGTCACCTCATGCACGAGGTGGCGGTCGATATAGAGCAGGCAGGTGCCGTCCGGTTGCTGATCGACCAGATGATCGTCCCAGATTTTGTCGTAGAGAGTGCGCGGTTTCATAACGGTGGCTCTTGGCTAAATTCTTTGGCTAATTCTGATGGAGGCGAGTGAAGATTACGCGCAAAAGCGCGAACGCTCGCTTAAAGCGCCGCCTGCACCGAGGCGGTCAGCCGGCCGAAGAAGCGCGACGGCAGGCGCGAGTGGTCGCGCAGCACGACAAAGGTCAGCGGGCGCGCAGCACCTGCGTTTCCAATGAGTTCCGTGGTCGGGGTCTTAGGCATAAGGCTCATATAGACCTGCTCTACCCTCGCGGCAATTACCCCAATTCGAGCAAAACGATCTCCGGCGGCATCGCGAAACGGATTGGAAGAAAAGTGCAGCCGAGCCCGCCGGAAACGACGAGATGCCGGTTCTCCTCGACGATATGGCCATAGGCATACCGGCGGCCGTAGCGCGAAGGTACGAGCAGCGGTCCAATGCCGGGAACCCGAACCTGCCCGCCGTGCGTGTGTCCGCATAGTGTGAGCGACACGCGCGCAGGCACCTGCGGAAAAATATCCGGCTCGTGCGCGAGCAGAACGACCGGCGCGTCGCCGGTGACCGCACGCATAGTCTTCGGCAGATCGTGTACGCCGCGATAGCCCGTGCGCGCATTGCCGTGCGCGAGCTGATCGCCGAGACCCGCGAGCCAGAATTCCGTTCCGTTTGCTGTTTTCAATTTGCGCGCTTGGTTTTCGAGCACGGGGATGCCGTTGCTCTCTAGCCCGCGCCGCACGCCTTCCGGGTTCTCCCACCAGTCGTGATTGCC
The DNA here is from genome assembly GCA_021730825.1 of Hyphomicrobiales bacterium. Taxonomy (GTDB): domain Bacteria; phylum Pseudomonadota; class Alphaproteobacteria; order Rhizobiales; family Xanthobacteraceae. Next base: position 3,317 of record JAKFYO010000338.1, on the reverse strand, counting down.
GAGCACGGCGTATGCGCCAAGCGGCGCTTCGAGTTTTGCCAGCACGGCAGTCCAGTCGCCGATCGCGACCGGCCGTGTCCCGAACCTGTGAATACCGGAGACGTAGTCGCCGAGCAGCACGACGAGATCAGGCTCTAGCGCATTCGTCGTTCGCACGATCTCTTCGATACGCGCTATCGGCATCCACGGGTCGCAAGCGTGAAGGTCCGCGAGCGCCGCGATCCGCAACGGCTTGTCGAGTTTCGGAAAGCCCGGCGGCCTGAAGCGATAGCTTGTCGCGGCAAGCCGATAACGAGGTTCGATGAGTGAATACGCGAGCGCACCCGCACCAGCCGCGAAAGCCCCGCCGAAAAGGCGAAGAAAAGCACGCCGCGAAATCATGGAGGATTAGTCGAGCTTGTCTTCGAGCGTGATCATGGTGCCGCGCTTGAGCTGGGCCGAGACATTACGGCCTTCTTCTTCGTTGAACTTCGTGCTCGCGCGAATGATGCCACCGGAGATTTTCTCGACCAGCCGCGCCTTCAGAAGCACGGTTGCACCGACGCGGACTTCGATGCTGCGGCCGACGTTGCGCTGGGTGAAGTTCTCGAAGGCGGTCTTGCCATCAGGTGTAAGCTCGATGGTGACGACAACATCGTTGGTCGTCTTGTCGCGCTCCACGCTCGAAGATTGCACTTCGACATTGATGCTTTCGGCTGCCGCCGGAATCGCAAACGCCACCGCAAAAAGCGCGACGGCAAGAAAGCGTTTCGCTTGGTGAAAAATGCACATCGTTAATGAAAACTCCCGCGGCACCATTCGGTTGCGTGTCGAACTCCATAAATAAAAAGGCCGGCGGGAATGCGCCGGCCTTTCTGAATTCTTCGTGAGGAGAAGATTACTTCTTGCCGCCGCCCTTGGCAGCGCGCGTTGCCGCGTTGGCCTTTGGCTTTTCCTTCTTGACCTTCTCGGCTTTCGGCGCGGCTGCCTTGATGGCCGCGGCCTCGGCGTCCATCGCAGCGGCTGCCGCGTCTTGACGCTCGACGATGCGGGCGCGCTTGCCTTCGAGATCGCGCAGATAATAGAGCTTCGCGCGGCGGACCTTGCCGCGGCGCACGACTTCGATCGAGTCGATGTTCGGCGAGTAGAGCGGGAATACGCGCTCGACGCCTTCGCCATAGGAAATCTTGCGAACAGTGAAGCTCTCCTGGAGGCCGCCGCCGGACCGCGCGATGCACACACCTTCATAGGCCTGTACGCGCGAGCGCTCGCCTTCCTTGATGCGGACGTTCACGATCAGGGTGTCGCCGGGGTGAAACTTCGGCATCGGCTTGCCGCCGGTGACGCGGGCGATTTCTTCTTTTTCGATGGTCTGGATGATGTTCATAACAGTAGCTCCGCGCCGCTAAATCCGGCGCTGGGAAGTGAATTCCATAACGGGATGGGCCGGGTCTATAGGGGAAGAATCCGGCCTTGTCATGCCTTTTTGCCCCCTTTGGGAGGCCAAAGGTCAGGTCTGCGGGCGGCGGTTAACTTCTCGGCCTCGGAACGGCGCCAGGCGGCCACTTTGGCGTGGTCTCCGGAGGTCAGAACCTCTGGAATCGATACCCCTTCGAACTCCTGCGGGCGGGTGAATTGCGGGTACTCAAGGAGCCCGTCCGAGAAGCTTTCGTCGGCCCCCGACGCCTCATGCCCCATGACACCGGGGAGCAGACGAACGCAGGCGTCTAACATCACCAGGGCCCCGATCTCGCCGCCCGAAAGCACGTAATCCCCGACCGAAATTTCCTCGAGCTTGCGGGTCGAGATGATGCGCTCGTCCACGCCTTCGAAGCGGCCGCAAACCAGAACGACGCCGGGGCCGCCGGAAAGCTCTCGTACTCTCTTCTGCGTCAGCGGAGCGCCGCGCGGCGAGAGCAAAATGCGCGGACGCGGATCGTCTTTGGGAGAAGCCGCGTCGATGGCTCTGGCGAGAATGTCCGCGCGCATCACCATGCCGGGCCCGCCGCCCGACGGCGTGTCGTCGACGGTGCGATGCTTGTCGGTGGCGGAAGCACGAATGTCGTGCGCCTCCAGCGACCAGATATTGCCGGCGAGCGCCTTGCCTGCGAGCGAAACACCGAGCGGCCCCGGAAACATTTCCGGAAATAGGGTCAGCACCGACGCGCGCCAGCTCATTTCGTTTTCGCCTTCGGCTCGTCAAATAATCCCGGCGCGGGCTCGATAATCACACGACCTGCTTCGATATCCACTTCCGGCACGAACTGGTCGATGAACGGAATGAGAGTGCCCGAAGTTTTCGAGGGCTCTCCCACTTCGATGAGATCGCTTGCGCCGTAATTCCGGACCGCGACCACAACGCCGTAGGATTTTCCGGATTTGTCTTCCACGCGAAGCCCGATCAGGTCCGCGTGATAAAACGTCTCGTCGTCTTCGATCTTCGGTAGCTTCTCGCGCGAGACGAACAACTCGATGTTTGTCAGCAACTCGGAGGCGTTTCGGTCGCTCACGCCTTCCAGCTTCGCAACGAAATGACCCTTGGCCGGGCGGAGCGAGGCGACACGAAATTTCTTCGTGCCGTCCTCGCTCGTAAGCTCGCCAAGCCCAATGATCGCGTCCGGGTCTTCGGTGAAGACCTGCAATCGCACTTCGCCGCGCAAGCCATGCGCGGCGCCGATCTTTGCGACGCAGACGCGATCCGCCATCGAAGCCCGTTAGCTCGCGGCCGGCGCGTCGGCAGCAGGCGCTTCTGCGGCCGGAGCGGCGGCGGGAGCCGCCGCGGCAGCAGCCGCCTCTTCGGCCTTCTTCTTCGGCTTTGCCTTTTCCGGATTGTTGCGCGTTTCACGCTTCAAGACGCCGGCAGCATCGAGGAAGCGCTTGATGCGGTCCGACGGCTGCGCGCCCTTCGAGATCCAGTGCTTGATGCGCTCGAGCTCGAGCTTCACGCGCTCCGGAGAATCCTTCGGCTTCTTCGGGTCATACGTGCCGACGCGTTCGATGAATCGGCCGTCGCGCGGGAAGCGCGAGTCGGCAACAACGAGACGGTAGAACGGACGCTTCTTTGCGCCCGCGCGGGAGAGACGAATAACAACGGCCATTTCAGTTTCCTTTCGAGGTCTACTTTTTCTTGAGTGGGTTCATGCCGCCGAGTCCCGGAAGACCGGGAAATTTCGAAGGCAGGTTGGTAAGGCCGGGAAATTGTGCGGGAAGCTTGGAAGCATCCGGCATCTTCTCGGCGAGTTTCTGGATTTCTTCTTGTGACGGCATCTTGCCGCCGGGGGCGCCCATGCCGAGCATGTTGCTTAAGCCCGCCATCATGCCGCCTTTGCCGCGGCCCA
>JAKFYO010000095.1 GCA_021730825.1 Hyphomicrobiales bacterium | reverse complement strand
TTCTCACTGGCGGCAATACCGGACGCCGATCACGCCGAGTTCGAAGTCGAATGCGGCAAGGGCACGTATGTGCGTTCGCTTGCGCGCGACATCGGCCGCAAGCTCGGATGTCATGGCCATGTCAGCGTGCTTCGCCGCACGCTGGTCGGAGATTTTTCAGCGCAGACCACCGTCAATCTCGTGCAGCTCGAACAGGCGGGTGCGGTCGAGGCTTCTCTCTATGCGCTCCTACAGCCGGTCGCGTCAGGCCTGCAATCGCTGCCTGCCGTGAAAGTTTCCGAGCCTGACGCTCAGCGCTTGGCCCAAGGCCAAAGCGTATTCCTGCGCGGACGGGATGCGCCGGTTTTCGAGGGTCCGGTCTCGGTTTCAGTCCATGGCGCTTTGGTGGCGCTGGCCGAAATGGAAGCCGGGGCGCTCCACCCCAAGCGCATTTTTAACCTTCCCCGATAAGGACTTAGCCCCTACACGGTTGCAGGCGCTTTTTCCTCGCTTTCGAGAGGCTTTTGGCTATAACAGCGCGCGTTGGGGCTTGGGCTCCGGCGCTTAGTTGCGACCCCGCTGGACGACATCCCGGCTCGGCCGTTTTTCCAACTCCAACAGATAAGGAGCATCCGATGTCGATTACTGCCGAGCGCAAGCAAGCGGTCATTAAAGACAATGCCGTCAAGAAGGACGACACCGGTTCGCCGGAAGTGCAGGTCGCGATCCTCTCCGAGCGCATCTCGAACCTGACCGAGCATTTCAAGACGCACGTGAAGGACAACCACTCGCGCCGCGGTCTTCTGAAGCTCGTCTCGCACCGCCGTTCGCTTCTGGACTTCCTGAAGAAGAAAGATGAAGCGCGTTACAAGGCGCTCATCGAAAAGCTCAACATCCGCCGTTAAGGCAGATGGTAACGGCCGCGCGCGGGAATGGTCCCGCGCGAAAGGCCGAGTATGCGTGGCGGATTCGCCGCCGCAAAACCAACGGACCAGGACAAGTCATGGCAGGATTGCCAGACGCTCTTTCGACTTTCGCGCTTTAAGCGCGGAAGAGCGCCTCGTTATCTTGTCCATGACTTTCCCGTTCCGTATCCGATGATGGGAAAGAGAAATGTTCGAAATACATCGTGAAGAACTCGACTGGGGCGGACGCACGCTCGTTCTGGAAACCGGTCACATGGCGCGCCAGGCTGACGGCGCTGTCCTCGCCACCTATGGCGACACCACTTTGCTCGCGACCGTGGTCGCGGCGAAAGAGCCGAAAGCCGGCATCGATTTCCTGCCGCTCTCGGTCCACTTCATCGAAAAGTTTTATGCCGCCGGCCGCGTTCCGGGCGGATACTTCAAGCGTGAAGGCCGTCCGACCGAACGCGAAACGCTGATCTCGCGCCTGATCGACCGTCCGATCCGTCCGCTGTTCGCGGATGGCTGGCGCTGCGAAACGCAGGTCGTGATCCACGTGCTGTCGCACGACATGGAAAACGATCCGGATATTCTGGCGATGGTCGCATCGTCGGCCGCGCTCACGATCTCCGGCGCGCCGTTCATGGGCCCGATCGGCGGCGCACGCGTTGCCTTCGTCAACGGCGAATACGTGCTGAACCCGACGTTAGAGGAGATGAAAGAAAGCCAGCTCGATCTCGTTGTTGCCGGCACCAAGGACGCAGTCCTCATGGTGGAATCGGAAGCGAAAGAGCTTTCCGAAGAAATCATGCTCGGCTCGGTCATGTTCGGCCACAAGCACTTTCAGCCGGTGATCGACGCGATCATTCGCCTCGCTGAGAAGGCCGCGAAAGAACCGCGGGAAATCAACGCGCCGGATAACTCGGCGCTGAAGAGCAAGCTCAAGGGCCTCGCCGAAGCCGATTTGCGGGCAGCATACGGCAACAAGATCAAGCAGGACCGCTACAACGCGGTCGGTGCCGCGAAGAAGAAGGCGAAGGAAGCGATCCTCGGCGACGGCAAGAATCCCGATGCGCCGTCTCCGTCGCTGGTCGGCGAAGTTCTGAAAGAACTCGAAGCCGACATCGTTCGTAACTCCATCCTCGACACCGGCATCCGCATCGACGGCCGCGACGTGAAAACCGTCCGTCCGATCGAAAGCCTCGTCGGCATTCTCCCGCGCACGCACGGCTCCTCGCTGTTCACGCGCGGCGAAACGCAGGCGCTTTGCATTGCGACGCTCGGCACCGCCGAGGACGAGCAGTGGATCGACGCGCTGCCCGGCACCTACAAGGAAAACTTCCTCTTGCACTATAACTTCCCGCCGTTCTCGGTCGGTGAAGCAGGCCGCATGGGTTCGCCGGGCCGCCGCGAAATCGGCCACGGTAAGCTCGCATGGCGCGCAGTGCATCCGATGCTGCCGCCAAAGACCGAATTCCCCTACACCATCCGCGTCGTGTCGGAGATTCTCGAATCGAACGGCTCGTCTTCGATGGCAACCGTTTGCGGTACTTCGCTCTGCCTTATGGATGCGGGCGTGCCGCTGCGCGCGCCGGTTGCGGGTATTGCGATGGGCCTCATTCTCGAGGGCAAGAAGTTCGCAGTGCTTTCCGACATTCTCGGTGACGAAGATCATCTCGGCGACATGGACTTCAAGGTCGCCGGCACGGAGAACGGCATCACCGCGCTCCAGATGGACATCAAGATCGCGGGCATCACCGAAGAAATCATGCAGGTAGCCCTTCGCCAGGCGAAGGACGGCCGTCTGCATATTCTGACCGAAATGGCGAAGTCGCTGACCGCGGCCCGTCCGACGCTCGGCGAACATGCGCCGCGCATCGAAGTGATCAAGATCCCCGTCGACAAGATCCGTGACGTGATCGGCACAGGCGGCAAGGTGATCCGCGAGATCGTCGAAAAGACCGGCGCCAAGATCAACGTCGAAGACGACGGCACGGTGAAGGTCGCTTCCGCCAAGGGCGAAGCGATCGAGGCCGCGATCAAGTGGATCAAGTCGCTTACTTCGGACGCGGAAGTCGGCAAGGTCTATGACGGCAAAGTCGTGAAGGTGGTCGACTTCGGCGCGTTCGTGAACTTCTACGGCGCGAAAGACGGCCTCGTGCATGTCAGCCAGCTGGCAGCGCACCGCGTGAACAAGCCGTCCGACGTCGTCAAAGAAGGCGACATGGTCAAGGTGAAGCTCCTTGGCGTCGACGAGCGCGGCAAGGTTCGCCTCTCGATGAAAGTCGTCGACCAGCAGACCGGCGAAGACCTCGAGAAGAAGCAGCAGGCAGCACCGGAAACGGCGGCTGAATAAACTTCTTCCAGATCGAAATTGAAAAGGGCGGCTTTCGAGCCGCCCTTTTTTATTTGCACTTGTTATTTGCGCTTGGGCTTCAGCGCTTCTTTGACAGCGATACCGAAGGCTTCGAAATCTTTTTTGCGCGGCGAGGATTTGCGCCAGACCAGCCCGATTTTCCGCGAAGGTTCGGGCGCAGTGAAGCGCGAGAGCGAAAGTTTTCTTCCGCGCGTTTCGGTCTCGACTGCGATTTCCGGAATGAAGGTCGCGCCGTAACCGTTTGCGACCATCTGCATGATCGTCGAAAGCGAGGTCGCGCCAAGCCCCGCTTTGGTAATGCCGCGTTCGTTCGAGCAGAAGGAAAGTGCCTGATCGCGCAGGCAGTGGCCTTCCTCCAACAAAATAAGCTGGCCGGTATCGAGCGTTTCCGGGTCGACGCGGGAGCGGCTCGCCGCATCGGAAGACACAGCCAACAGAAACCTGTCGTCGAAGAGATGCTCTTCCGCGAGATCATTTGCCTCGTTCGGGATCGCAGCCATGACCAGATCGAGTTCACCGCGCGACAGCTCGCCGAGCATGGCCTTGGTCTGCGCTTCGCGCAGCTCCAGCTTCAATGCTGGGTAATGCTTCGAGAGATAATTCAGGAGCCTCGGCAGGATATAGGGCGCAAGCGTCGGGATGATGCCGAGCGAGAGCGGGCCTGCGAGCACTTTTGTGCGATGTTTCGCGATTGCCGCGAGATCGTTCGCGGCAAGCAAGATCTTCGAAGCCTGTTCTGCGATCTCGCTACCGAGCGGCGTCAGCACCGCCTCGCCCGGACGGCGCTCGAACAAGGACGCGCCTAGCGTCTCTTCGAGTTCCTTTATCTGCATCGAGAGCGCTGGCTGCGTCACCGCACACTCCTCGGCGGCTCGGCCAAAATGACCGAGCCTTGCCGCGGCTTCGAAATACCTGAGCTGGCGGAGGGTCATCATCTCGATAAGATATTCTTATCGATAATTCTAATCAATACGATTAGACCTTATCTAGCCAAGCCGCCATTTTGAACTCTTCTAGATAAAAGAGGAGGAAAATCATGGCCGACAAGGTAATGACGACCGCAGGCGGTGCACCGGTCGCGGACAACCAGAATTCGCTGAGCGCGGGTCCGCGCGGGCCGCTGTTGATGCAGGACTTCCACCTGCTCGAAAAACTCGCGCACCAGAACCGCGAACGCATTCCCGAGCGCACCGTGCACGCCAAGGGCTCCGGCGCTTACGGCACGCTCACGATCACCAAGGACATCTCGAAGTATTCGCGCGCGAAAGTGTTCGAGGTCGGCAAGAAGACCGAGGCCTTCCTGCGCTTCTCGACGGTCGCGGGCGAGCGCGGTGCTGCTGACGCCGAGCGCGACGTGCGCGGCTTCGCGCTTCGCTTCTACACCGACGAAGGCAACTGGGACGTGGTCGGCAACAACACGCCGGTGTTCTTCCTGCGCGATCCGCTGAAGTTTCCCGACTTCATCCATACGCAGAAGCGCCATCCGAAGACCAACATGCGCTCGCCGACCGCGATGTGGGATTTCTGGTCGCTCTCGCCGGAGAGCCTGCATCAGGTCACGATCCTGATGTCGGACCGCGGCTTGCCGCAGACCTACCGCCACATCGACGGTTTCGGTTCGCACACGTATTCGTTCTGGAACGCGAAGAACGAGCGCTTCTGGGTCAAATTTCACTTCAAGACCGAGCAAGGCATCAAGAACTGGACCAACGCCGAAGGCGGACAGAAAATCGCGCATGACCGCGAAACGCACCAGCGCGATCTGTTCGATGCGATCGAACGCAAGGAATTTCCGCGCTGGAAATTCTATGTGCAGGTGATGCCGGAGGAAGACGCCGGGAAGCACTGGTACAACCCGTTCGATCTCACCAAGGTCTGGCCGCATGCGGATTATCCGCTGATCGAGGTGGGCGTGCTCGAGCTCAACAAGAATCCGGAGAACTATTTCGCGGAAGTCGAGCAGGCAGCACTCGCCCCCTCGAACATCGTGCCAGGCATCGGCCACTCGCCGGACAAGATGCTGCAGGCCCGCATCTTCTCTTACGCGGATGCACATCGTTACCGCGTCGGCGTCAATCACCATCAGTTGCCGGTGAACCGCCCGCGCTCGGCCGTGAACACCTATCACGCGGATGGTTCGATGAAGCTCGCGGGACATTCGAATCCCGACGCTTATTACGAGCCGAATACGGTCGGCGGCCCGGCGCAGGCACCTTCTTATGCCGAGCCGCCGCTGAAAATTTCCGGTGACGCGGACCGCTACAACCATCGCGACGGCAACGACGATTACCGCCAGCCCGGCGATCTGTTCCGGCTGATGACGGCCGACCAGAAGCAGCAGCTCTTCCACAACATCAAGGCTGCGATGGACGGCGTGCCCGTCGAGATCATCAAGCGGCAGCTTGTCCACTTCTACAAAGCCGATCCCGAATACGGGAAAGGCGTTGCCGCCGCGGTCGGCATCGATCTCGACGTTGCCTGGGCTGCTGAATAGGCGTTCAGACTAAGCGACAGTAACAAAGGGCGGATCTTCGATCCGCCCTTTTTAGTAATGATTTCAATAACTTGAACAGGCGTTCATTCACGCTTCTGTGACCGGGAAAGGCCCTGCTTTGTGTTGGTCATCACACGGCGTTCAAGCGCGATTTTCTAAATTCTCTCCATCAACGAAGCGATTGTCGCTTCGTCTCGAAGGAGAGAAAAATGACCAAGACCAAGAAAATCCTGACCGGTGTCGCCGCTGCTGTGACCATGACCATTGCCACCCTTTCGGTCGGCACGACCGCCGCGGAAGCCGGCTGGAAGCACAAGCATCACTGGCACAAGCACAACCACTACGGCTTCTATACCGTCGCGCCGCTCGCCTACTACGGCTACTACCAGAACTGCGGCTGGACCTGGAACAAGTGGGGCAAGCAGGTTTACGTCTGCTACTAAGAAGTTCTCCGCTTGACCTCCGGTAAGAACCCGCCCGGCTCCCCCCAGCCGGGCGGATTGCTTTTTTGTCCAGCGCGCGGCTTATTTCCTCGATGGAAGAAAAGCGCGGGCAATTCCGCCGAAACAATCAGTTCGTCACCTCGCTTTCCGGCGAGATGTCCTCGGGGCTGTTTGCGAAGGCCGCGCGCGTGAAATTGAGCGCCGACGAACTTCTCTTCAATGCTGGAGACGAAGGCAACGGCTGCTACCGCATCGAAAGCGGGCTCTTGAAACTCAGCATTCTTTCCGCGGAAGGCGGCGAGCGCATCCTCGACGTACTCGGCCCCGGCGCGATCGTGGGCGAGCTTTCCATGATCGACGGTGCGCCGCGCTCGACCGCGGTCTATGCCGTGCGCGACACGGAAGTTTCCTTTGTCAGCCGCGCGGCGTTCCTGGCCTTCGCGGAGCTTCATCCCGCGCTGTACCGCGATGTCGCAACGCTTCTCGCGCAGCGGGTGCGGGAGATGAACGATGTTGCCGTAGCCTGGAGCTTTCTTTCGCTCGAAGGGCGCGCGGCACATGCGCTCTTAGAGCTTGCCGAAGCCTTCGGCGAAAATATCGGCGATGGAAGATTGCTGATCCGGCAGAAGATCGAACAGAGCGATATCGCGGCTATGGCCGGAATCGCCCGCGAAAACGCGAGCCGGATCCTGAACAAATGGATCAGGGACAAGCTCGTGAGCCGGCACGCCGGCTATTACTGCATCGAAAACCAGGAAAAGATCGAAGCGCTGGTCGGCGCGTGAGCGTCAGAACTTCGCCGCGCGCGCGATCTCGCGCATGCGCTTATTCCGCGGCTTTCGCGTTGTTGTTGGCGGCCGCTTCCTGGCGCAGCACTTCCGGGTCCGGCATTGCGATCACGTTGTAGCCGGAATCCACGAAATGGATTTCGCCGGTGACCCCACCGGAAAGATCGGAAAGCAGATAAAGACCTGCACCGCCGAGTTCTTCCAGCGTGACGCCACGGCCCAGAGGCGAGTGACGCTGCTGGAATGCAAACATCGCGCGCGCATCGCCAATGCCGGCACCCGCGAGCGTGCGGATCGGGCCCGCGGAAATCGCATTCACGCGAATTTTCTGGTGACCGAAATCCACCGCGAGATAACGGACGCTCGCTTCAAGAGCCGCTTTCGCAAGACCCATTACATTGTAGTTCGGCATCGCGCGGTCGCCGCCGTTATAGGTCAGCGTCAGCATCGAGCCACCGTTCGGCATCAGTTCGGCTGCGCGCTTCGCGCCTTCCGCAAACGAGAACGCCGAGATCACCATGGTGCGCTGGAAGTTCTCGCGCGAGGTGTCGGCGAAGCGGCCCTTCAATTCGTTCTTGTCCGAGAAGCCGATAGCATGAACGTAGAAGTCGATGGTGCCCCATTTCTTCTTCAGTTCGGCAAAGACCGCATCGACGGTTTTGATGTCTTCGACATCGCAAGGCAGCACGAAATTCGATCCCACCGATTCCGCGAGCGGCTTCACCCGGCGCTCCAGCGCGTCGCCCTGATAGGTGAAAGCGATTTCCGCGCCTTGGGCTGCGATTGCCTGTGCAATGCCCCAGGCGATCGAGTGATCGTTGGCGACGCCCATGATGACGCCGCGCTTGCCTTTCATCAGTCCCTGCATTCTAAAACTCTTTACGCATCCAGTTTTTTGAAAACGAGTGTGGCGTTGGTGCCGCCGAAGCCGAACGAGTTCGAAAGCACGCAATTCAGCTTCACGTTGTCCTGACGCTTGCGGACAATCGGCATGTCAGCAAAGGCCGGATCGATCTCGGTGATATTGGCGCTTTCGCATATGAAGCCGTTGTTCATCATCAACAACGAATAGATCGATTCGTGCACACCGGTCGCGCCCTGCGAGTGACCGGTCAAGGACTTGGTCGCCGAGATCGGCGGGCATTTGTCGCCGGCGCCGAACACTTCGCGGATCGCTTCCATTTCCTTGAGATCGCCAACCGGGGTCGAGGTGGCGTGTGGATTGATGTAGTCAATCTTGGATTGCACGGTGCGCATTGCCATGCGCATGCAACGCGCAGCACCCTCACCAGAAGGCGCGACCATATCTGCGCCATCGGAGGTCGCGCCATAGCCTGCGATCTCGGCATAGATCTTGGCGCCGCGCGCTTTCGCATGCTCGAGCTCTTCGAGCACCAAGACACCAGCGCCGGCTGAAATCACAAAGCCGTCGCGGCTCACGTCATAAGCCCTCGACGCGGTAGCCGGCGTGTCGTTGTATTTCGACGACAGCGCGCCCATCGCATCGAACAGAACCGTCAAGGTCCAATCGAGTTCTTCACAGCCACCGGCAAACATTATGTCCTGCTTGCCGTTCTGGATCAGTTCATAGGCATTGCCGACACAATGGTTTGAGGTCGCGCAAGCCGAAGAGATCGAATAGCTGAGGCCTTTGATCTTGAACCAAGTCGAAAGCGTTGCCGACGCAGTCGAGGACATCGCTTTCGGCACAGCAAAGGGGCCGACCCGCTTAGGGCCTTTCTCTTTCGCGATCAGCGCCGATTCCACGATTGTGCGGGTCGAGGGGCCGCCTGAACCCATCACGATGCCGGTCATTGGGTTCGAAATGTCGCTTTCTTCAAGACCCGCGTCCAAGATCGCCTGATCCATCGCGACATGATTCCAAGCAGTGCCGCCGCCGTGGAAGCGCATCGCGCGGCGATCGACGATCGCGGAAGCATCGAGTGTCGGCGCGCCCGCGACATGACTGCGGAAGCCGAGCTTCGATTGATCCTCGGAAAAAGAAATGCCGCTCTTCGCTTCGCGAAGCGAAGCCAGCACTTCCTGGGTGTTGTTGCCGATGGACGAAACGATGCCCATTCCGGTGACGACTACCCGACGCATCTTGTCCCTCTTATTTCCCGCGCAAATGTAAGCGCGAATGTCAGGCGCTTGCCGGCGCCGCGTCCTTGAACAGGCCGACCTTCATGTCGCTGACCTTGTAGACGATCTCGTCGTCAGCCTTGAGCCAGCCATCCGCGATACCGAGCACGAGCTTCGAGCGCATCACGCGTTTGAATTCGACGCCGTAAACGAGCTTCTTCACGCTCGGCACGATCTGGCCGGTGAGTTTTACTTCGCCGACGCCCAGCGCACGGCCGCGCCCTTCGGCGCCGACCCAACCCAGAAAAAATCCGACCAACTGCCACAGGCCGTCGAGGCCGAGACAACCCGGCATCACCGGGTCGCCCTTGAAGTGGCACTGGAAAAACCAGAGGTCCGGCTTCACATCGAGCTCGGCACGGACGAAACCCTTGCCGTTATCGCCGCCGGCCTCGGAAATTTCGGTGATGCGGTCGAACATCAGCATCGGCGGCAGCGGCAGCTGCGCGTTGCCGGCGCCGAACATTTCCCCGCGTCCGCAGGCAAGCAAATCCTCATAGGCGAAACTTGAGCGCCGCTCTGTCATTTTCCCTCGGGTCCTTTATCCGTCCCGTTATCCCTTGATCTGCGTAGCAAAGGCAAACGGCCAGCGGAAGGCGGGCTCATGCCGCAGTTAACTACCTTTGATTCAAGGGTTTTTTGCTATTATTGCACCGCCCGCCGCCGCGGCGTACTATAGTGCATGACCAATCGCCAGCGCGCAGAGGCAGCTTTGCCGCGCAAGCCATCTTGGTTACACCCATATTTGCTTATGTAACGGTAGTTGAGATGGCCGAGTCCACGAACCAAACCACGCCCCGCCTGGTCTTCGAGGAAGATGACCTCGCATTGCCGGTCGAACGTCTGCGCGTAGAGCAGCCGGCCGGCCGCCGTACCGGCTGCCCGTTCCATGACGTGCGCGAAATGCTGCGCGAAGCGGGCTTGCGTCCGACCCGCCAGCGTCTGGCGCTCGGCTGGCTGATGTTCGCGAAAGGCGACCGCCACATCACCGCGGAATCGCTGCACGAAGAAGCGCTGCGCGCACGTTTCCCGGTTTCGCTCGCCACCGTTTACAACACGCTGCACCAGTTCACCGAAGTGAGCCTGTTGCGCGAAGTCGCGGTTGACGGCTCGAAGACCTATTTCGACACCAACTCTTCCGACCACCACCACTTCTATGTCGAATG
>JAKFYO010000328.1 GCA_021730825.1 Hyphomicrobiales bacterium | reverse complement strand
CCTCGTAAAACTCTGGCAGGCCGAAAGCCCGGTTCAGGCCCCAGCAAAAAATGCACTCTTAAGCGGCCCCGCACGCGAAGGGGAAGGCTTGATGCAGGATCAGGTCGACGAACTGCTTTCGATCGATCAGAACCACGACATCTTCTGGGATGAGAAAGCGGCAGCCGCCATGAGCGCTCCGGCAAAGCAAACGGCACCGTCGAAGACTGCTGCGGCTTCGGCTTTCGAAAAGCTGACGCCGGACGAACGGCTCGCGCTTTTCTCGTAGCGCCCGCTACCTCCCGGTACCGCTGCAGAATTCCTTCAGGATCCGGCAATCGGTGCCGCCATCGTTACGACAATTGCGCAGCGCACGGCGCGAACGCTCTTCCGCGTCGTAACCGCTTACCCAATTCACGATGATGTTCTTCGGGTCTTCGTTACGTGCGATTGCAACGCAGACGTTCTCAAAAACGCGAACGATCTGGCAGCCTTTGCCGTGTTTTTGACACTCGGCGATTGCCCGGTCCTGCGCGATATCGATTGTGCCGAAGCTGGCGGAGTAGCCCCAGGCACCCTGCGGGTTCAACGCAAGTGCGCCGAACGGTGCCTGCGCCTGTGCGCCCGACGACACGCCGAACACGGCGACAAATCCCAACACGAAAAGAAGCTGCTTGATATTGAAACGGCTCATTGCCTTCCCCTAAATGGCGAGCGCGACAAACGGCTCTCGCTTTTTCTCGTAAAGCGCCTAGCGCGCCCTTCCGGTACAGAATTCGCCTGCGATTTCGCAGCTGTTGCCGCCGCCGTCGCGGCAGTTGCGCAACGCGCGCCGCGAGCGCTCCTCGGCAGTGTAACCGCTCACCCAGCTCACCAGCGGCGGAGTGAGCTTCAGATCGCGTACCAGCACGACGCAGGTATTCTGAAACACGCGGACGATCTGACAATCCTTCGCATGCTTCGCGCACTCCTTCATCGCGAGGTCCTGCGCTTGATCGATATCGTTGAAGTTGTAGGAGTAGCCATAAGCGCCATCGGTCGCGACCGAAAGCGCACCGAATACGCCTTGTGCCTGCGCGCCGGATGCCGCTCCGAAAACGAAAAACAATCCCAAGACAAACAGAAGCTGCTTAAGCCCGAAACGCCTCATGACCTTCCCCGTATTCTATTTCCCGGCGAGCCTAAATCCGCGCCGGAAAACCTGCAATACTGCGAAAATCAATAGCCGGTGATCGCGCGGGCGAAGATTTCAGGATCGGCATTGCCGCCCGAAAGAATGACGACCGCAACCTTGCCTTTGACGTCGAGCTTGCCGGCGAGGATCGCGGCAAGCGCCACCGCCCCGCCCGGCTCGACCACGAGTTTCAATTCGCGAAAGGCAAACGCCATCGCAGCGAGCACTTCTTCATCGGTGGCCGACACGCCCTCGCCGGAAAGTTTTTTCGTAATCTCGAAGGTGAGCTTGCCGGGGTCGGCCATCAGCAACGCGTCACAGATCGAGCCGGTGATGCGCTCGTTCTTTTCGCGCTGCCCGGATTTGAACGAACGGGCGTGATCGTCGAAGAGTTCAGGCTCCGCGGTCACGATCCGCGCTTTCGGGTGCAACGCCTTCACGCTGAGCGAAATGCCAGCCGCAAGACCGCCGCCGGATGCCGGCATGGTGACAATGTCCGGCACAAGCGAGAGCGCCGCCAGGTCTTCCGTGATTTCGAACCCGATAGTGCCCTGCCCCGCAATGACATGAAAATCGTCGAACGGCGGCACGACGACAGCCCCACGCTCGGCGGCAAGCTTCCGTGCGATGGCATCGCGGTCCTCGGTCGCACGGTCGTACAGTACGACCTCGGCGCCATGCCCTTTGGTGCGCTCCTGTTTCACCTTCGGCGCATCGCGCGGCATCACGATCACCGCAGGCACGCCCGCGAGTTTCGCCGCGAGCGCAACCCCTTGCGCATGATTTCCGGACGAAAAGGCAACGACCCCGCCTTTGCGCTCATCCGCTGTCAACCGCGAAATGCGGTTATAGGCGCCACGAAACTTGAACGAGCCAGTGCGTTGCAAAACTTCTGGCTTCAGAAAGACCTTGCCTCCGCTCAATTCGTCGAGCGGATCGCAGCGCAGAAGCGGTGTGCGCACGGCAACGCCATCGAGCGCGAGTGCCGCGTCCTCGATATCGGCTGCCGTCGGAAGTTTTAAATCTATCGGCGAATGCATGGCGCGAAACCTATGCGCCTATGCAGCTTCTGTCACGCCGCCGTCCCAAGTTCCTGCCGCAAGGGAGCCATGCCGTTCGCGGCAAGTACATTATCGAAAAACTGCCGCGCACTTTCGCGCCACGAGAATTGCAGCGCGTATTTGCGGCAAAGATCGCGCGGGATCGCGAGTGCCCCGACCGCCGCACGGCGAAGATCCTTATCGAGCACGCCGGCCTTCGAGTTCCCGATGACATCGCAGGGACCCGCCACCGGGAAAGCCGCGACCGGCACACCGGAGGCGAGCGCCTCCAGCAGCACGACACCGAAAGTATCGGTCAAACTCGGAAACACGAACGCATCCGCGGAGGCGTAGATTTCGGCAAGCGCTTCGCCCTGATGCGCGCCGAGAAAATGCGTCTCGGGAAACTGCGCTTCTAGCATCGCGCGCGCTGGCCCGTCGCCGGCCACAACCTTTGAGCCCGGCAAATCGAGCGAAAGAAAAGCCTCGAGATTCTTCTCGACCGCGACACGGCCCGCGTAAAGAAAAATCGGCCGCACGAATGGCGGCCGCAGCGCCTTGCCGGGGTGAAACAGATCGGCATCGACGCCACGCGACCAGCGCATGAGGTTTCTATAGCCTTGCCCCGAGAGATCGTCTTCCAAAGTCTTCGTGGAAACCATCGTCGCCGCGGCGGCGGAATGGAAGCGGCGCATCAGCGCCGCAAGCGGCCATGACGGCAGCGGCAACCGCGCAGAGAGATATTGCGGAAAGTGCGTGTGATAGCTCGTCGTGAATTTCCGCTTGCGCTTCATGCAGTAGCGGCGCGCGAGAATGCCGAGCGGTCCTTCGGTCGCAATATGAATGCGGTCTGGCGCAATATCGTCGATGCGTTGCGCCACCTGCGAAGGAGCAGCGAGCGCAAGCCGGATTTCCGGATAGCCCGGCATCGCGAGCGACGAAAAACCTTCCGGCGTCAGATATGAAACGCGAATGCCGAATGCACCCGCCTGCTTTCCGATTTCGGTCAGCGACCGCACCACGCCGTTGACCTGGGGATGCCAAGCGTCGGTGACGATCAGAACCTTCATCACGCCGGGACCGGAACGCCTTTGGCAGGAGCGGCAGGCGCCGGCAGCAGGTTCGCTTCCCGAACGGTCCAGGTAAGCAGTTCGAAGGTTCCGTCATAGTGCTCGGCAAGCGCCGTGCAGCTTTCGACCCAGTCGCCGCAATTCATGTAGCGAGTGCCATAAAGATCGTGGATCGTGGCATGATGAATGTGACCACAGATAACGCCCTCCACATTCTGCTTGCGCGCTTCCAGCGCCACCGCCTGCTCGAACTCGCCGATAAAGTTCACGGCGTTCTTCACTTTGTGCTTCGCCCACTTCGAGAGCGACCAGTAGGTCAGGCCGAGCTTGCGGCGTATCCAGTTAAAATAGCGGTTTGTGAAGATCGCGAAGTCGTAGGCCCAGTCGCCAAAGTATGCGAGCCAGCGCGCGTTGCGCACGATCACGTCGAACACATCGCCATGTAGCACCAGAAACTTCCTGCCGTCCGCGGCCTCATGGATCGCCGTCTCGGCAACTTCGATGCCGCCGAAATGTGTGCCGTAATAGTCGCGTAGAAATTCGTCGTGATTGCCGGGGATGTAGATGATGCGCGTGCCCTTGCGGGCCTTGCGAAGAATTTTCTGCACTACGTCGTTGTGGGCCTGCGGCCAGTACCATGAGGAGCGCATGCGCCAGCCGTCGACGATATCGCCGACGAGATAGATTACATCTGCATCGTGGTCGCGCAGGAATGTGAGAAATAGATCGGCCTGGCATCCCCGGGTACCGAGATGAACGTCGGAGATGAAGAGGGTGCGAAATCTCCGGCTTGCCGGAGCGTCGTCGTGCGACTGGTCTTTGAATGCTACCGGGATCTGCAACATGGCGTCCGGGTAGCGCATTCGTACAACGATTATATGACGTTAGCAGAGCCCTAGCGTTAACGAACGATCAGATAAACAAGGCGGCTATCGACAGCACTAAAATTGCGGCCAGGACGTAATTAAAGATACGCCGTTTCTTTTCGTCCTTGAGCATCGCGGAAATCGCAACACCGAACAGGCACCACAACACGAGCGACGGCAAGGTGATGATCGCTGAGACCAGCGTGAAGATCGCGACCTCCCAGAAGAACGCGTTCGCCGAAAGCCCCGGTGTCGTGAAGGCTGCGATCGCGCCAAGCGCAATGGACCACGCTTTCGGGTTCAGCCACTGGAAGAAGAAGGCTTCGAAAAAACCGACCGGCCGCGCAGTTCCCGCCGCCTGTGGCGCGTTGGCGCGAACCAGCTTCCAAGCGAGATACAACAGAAATGCCGCGCCGACATAGCGCATCGCGTTGTGCAGCCACGGCACAACTTTGAACAATTCGCCGAGCCCAAGCCCGAGTGCCGCCAGCATCAAGGGATAGCCGGCCGAGACGCCGAACATCTGCGGCATGGTTCTGCGAAACCCGAACGTCGCGCCTGAGAGCGTCGAGATCGTGTTGTTCGGCCCCGGCGTCACCGCGCCTGCGAGCGTGAAGAGGGAGAATGCAAGAAGCTGTTCTGGCAAAGTGCGCGTTCTTTGCCACACGAACCGCGTCTCCGCCATGCGGCGGTGCGCATTGCAGGCCCTCTCGAATTGCCATTAGCTTGCCCCTAAGAAATACGAGGAAGCGGCATGATGAGCGCACATTCCCTGGAAATTCTCGGCCACCTCGGTGCGGCGTGGGTCGCAGGCAGCCTGATCGGGCTCGAGCGCAGCTTTCGGGGCCGCCCTGCCGGCTTCCGCACCCACGCGCTGGTCTCGCTCGCTTCCGCTCTCCTGATGCTGATCACGGCCTATCCGCAGGACTGGTTACCGGCGGACGTGCGCAGCACCGGCGTCAACACCACCCTCGATCCCCAGCGCATGGCGCAGGGCATCATGACCGGCATCGGCTTCCTGGGTGCGGGTGTGATCTTCAAGGAGGGTCTCACGGTACGCGGCCTCACCACCGCGGCTTCGATCTGGATCACGGCGGCGCTCGGTATTCTCTATGGCGTCGGCTACTTCTTCCCGGCGATCCTCGGCACGGTCGCCGTACTCGGCACGCTGCAAGTCTTCCGCTGGATTGAAAACTGGATGCCGAGCCAAGCTTACGCGCATTTCATCCTGCGCTTTCCGCGCACCCGCACCATGTCCGAGGACAAAGTACGAAAGATGATGAGCGACCACGGCTTCTCGGTTGCCAATATCAATTACCGGATGGAAGATGGCGGGAAAGCCTTTGAATATCGCATGACCATCCAGACCACCGAAAAGAACGCGCTTGAGCGCCTTGCCGTGACGCTGCGCGAAAAGAAAGACGTGCTCGAATTCCGCATTTCGCCCGCGGGCGACTGATTTCACAACTAAAGAGAATACTGGGGAGAGAAGAATGAAACTCGTCCGTTACGGCCCGGCCGGAAAAGAAAAGCCCGGCATCATCGACAAGAACGGCAAACTCAGGAGTCTTGCGAAAATCATTCCGGACATCACGCCGGAAACGCTTGCCGCGGGCGCGATCAACAAAATCAAGAAAGCGAAGATCGAGAAACTTCCGCTCGTCTCCGGCAAGCCGCGCTTGGGCTCGCCGGTCGGCAAGGTCGGCAACTTCCCTTCGATCGGTTTGAACTACGCCGATCACGCCGCCGAAGCCGGCATGCCGATCCCGAAAGAGCCGATCATTTTCTCCAAGGCGCCGAACTGCATCGTCGGCCCGAACGACAACGTGATGGTGCCCAAAGGTTCGACCAAGCTCGACTGGGAAGTCGAGATCGCAATCGTGATCGGCAAGCGCGCCCGCTACATCGAAGAGAAAGACGCGGTGAAGCACATCGCGGGTTATGCGGTCTGCAACGACGTTTCCGAACGCGCCTTCCAGCTTGAAGGCACCGGGCAATGGCTGAAGGGAAAATGCGCGGAAACTTTCGGCCCCCTTGGGCCGTGGCTTGTCACCACCGACGAGATCAAGGACCCGCAGAAGCTCAAGATGTATCTCGACGTAAACGGCAAGCGCATGCAGACCGGCAACACGAAGACGATGATTTTCTCCTGCGCCTTCATCGTCGCCTATGTCTCGAAGTTCATGGTGCTGGAGCCGGGCGACGTCATTACTACCGGCACACCGCCCGGCGTCGGCATGGGCATGAAGCCGCAAGTGTTCCTGAAGGCGGGCGACGTCGTGACCCTCGGCATCGAAGGGCTTGGCGACCAGAAGCAGAAGATCGTCCAGTTCAAGAAGTAAGCAGACAGCGGCTGCTCAAGGTGAAAACTTGGGCAGCCGGTTTCTTGAGCGCAGGCGGCCTAGCGAATAGGCTCTGCCCGACTCTCATAAAGGGCCTTTACCGATGAAGACCGTGTTTCGCGCTCTCTCTATTATTCCGATGCTCGCGCCGGGCGTGGCACTCGCCCATACCGGCACCGGCGCACATGAACACGGCTTCGCTTATGGCTTCCTGCATCCCCTTGGCGGGCTGGATCACCTGCTTGCGATGATCGCAGTCGGCCTGCTCGCTGCCCATCTCGGCGGACGCGCGCTCTGGCTGGTGCCGCTGAGCTTTGTTGCCTTGATGGCGGCAGGCGGCGCAATCGGATTTGCGGAAATTCGCATCCCCTATGTCGAGCTTCTGATCGCGGCTTCGGTCATTGTGCTCGGCGCACTGGTCGCGTTCCGCACAAATTTGCCGCTCGTTGCAGCGATGCTGATCGCGGGCTTCTTCGCAATCTTCCACGGCCACGTGCATGGCGCGGAATTGCCAAGTGGAGAGTCACCCCTCCTCTACGCGGCAGGTTTTCTGATCGCGACGGCTTTGCTGCACATCGGGGGCATCGCAATCGGCCTTGGCCTTGCGAAGCTCTCCACGAGCAATCTTGGCCAGCGCATCGTGCAGGCAGGCGGCGGCGCGATGGCGCTTGCCGGCGTCGTGCTGCTCACACGCGCGCTCTAAACTTTACCGATCTTCGCCCAGAGTTGATGGAAGTGATGCACCGGCCCGTGTCCGGTGCCGACGCCTAAATTCACGCCCGCCTTCAACGCGCCGGTGATGTAATTCTTCGCGGCCGCCAGCGCATCATGCAGTGTGAGGCCTTTTGCGAGTCCCGCAGTGATCGCGGAAGAAAGCGTGCAGCCGGTGCCGTGCGTGTGCGGAGTGTCGATCCGCTCGGCGGTGAAACGGCGCACACCGGAAGGTTCGATCAGAATATCGACTGCGTGTTTGGTCGGTGCGTGCCCGCCTTTGACCAGCACGGCCTTGGCGCCGAGTTTAATCAGCGCCTCGCCCTGCGCCGCCATTTCGTTTTCGTGCTTCGCGACCGGCTGATCGAGGAGCGCCGCCGCCTCCGCAAGATTTGGCGTTATCAAATCGGCTAACGGAAATAACTCCCGCTTGATCGTCTCTATCGCTTCAGGAGCCAGGAGCCGGTCGCCGGATGCCGCGACCATGACCGGGTCGAGCACGACATTGCTCGCGCGATATTTCTTGAGGCCCGCCACGACGGCTTCGATTGCTGCCGGACGCGACAGCATGCCGATTTTGGTCGCGCGAACCTTCAAGTCCGAATAGACCGCGTCGAGCTGCGCCGTCACGAATTCCGGCGGCACGTCATGAATTCCGGTGACGCCCTTGGTATTCTGCGCGGTCAGCGCCGCAATCACCGACGCGCCGTACACGCCGAGCGCGGAGAAGGTCTTGAGATCCGCCTGAATACCTGCACCACCGCCGGAGTCCGAACCCGCAATCGTGACCGCAATGGGAATCATTGTTTTCCTGCCTGAAGCGTCTTTTGCAGCGAAGCTATGGGAGGGAACCGGCACCAGCAAGGCTTATCGCTTGCAACTCTACGCGCTTTTTGCTCCCCTCGCCTCGGAAGTACCGCCCGGAGGCCTCGCATGATTCCGTTCTTCGTCCAGATCAAGTGCCAGCTTGGCAAATCCTACGATGTCGCCAACGCGCTTGCCGACACGGAGATCGCGTCCGAGGTCTATTCGACCGCGGGCGAGTTCGACCTGCTCGCGAAATTCTATGTCGATGACGGCATCGATATCGGCCACTTCGTGAACGAGAAGGTGCAGATCATTCCCGGCATCCAGGACACACGCACCATCATCACCTTCAAGGCGTTCGGCTGATCAGTCGACCGGCGGGCCTGCGGGCGTTGTCTGCGCTTCTTTTTCCTTCTGGCGATTGATGCCGAGCGCCCGCTCGCGGAAGATCACGAACAATCCGGCCGCAACCACGATTACCGCACCGATCAGAACGATCGGGGTCGGCAATTCGCCGAACATGAAATAGCCGAGCGCGACCGCCCAGATCATCGCCGTATAGGAAAACGGCGCCACTACCGAAGCCGGTGCATGCTTGTAAGATTCGGTGAGAAGGATTTGCGCCATACCGCCGAACACGCCGATCCCGAGCAGCGCCAGCGCGTCACCAGTTGAAGGCCATATCCACGTCCATGGCAGGATCAAGAGACCGACCACCGCGGCAAACAACTGGAACGAGAACACCAGCGACGCGGTCGTCTCGGTGCTGGTCATCGCGCGCACCTGTGTCATGGCCGCCGCGACCAGGAACGCTCCTACCAACGTCATGATCGCGCCGATGGCAGCCGATGAGGTCAGTTCGGTCGTCCCGAGATGCGGCGACAGCATCACGAGAACGCCGATGAGGCCCACGACAACCGCGCTCCAGCGCCAGATGCGAACGACTTCGCCCAGAAAGATCGCGGCGAGTGCCACGTTGAACAGCGGCGCGATAAAGCTGATCGCGGTCGAATCCGCGAGCGGAAGCCGTTGCAGCCCGAGGAACATCAGGATCATCGCGCCGATGCCGGTAAGCGCGCGGGTAAAATGCCGCGCCGGGCTTTTCATCTTCAGCGCGGAATTCAATTCGCGCCGCCACGCCAGCATGATCAGAAGCGGGATGAGCGCGAGGAAGCTCCGCGCGAAAATCTGCTCGCCGATCGGCACGCGGTCGCCGACATAACGGACCAATGCACCCATCAGCGTGAACAGGAACGTGGCACCGAGTTGAAACGCGATGCCTGAGAATACGTTCGTGCGCGCCATGACTTAGTTACGTTGTGCGGACTGGATCGTCTGCCAGACTTTCAGCGGCGTTGCCGGCATATCGATATGCTTGATGCCGTAGCCGCGATGCAGCGCATCGACGACTGCATTCATCACCGCCGGGCACGAACCGATCGCACCCGCCTCGCCCGCACCCTTCACGCCGAGCGGGTTCGTGGTGCAAGGCACATTCTTGGTCTCGAACGAATAATCCGGCGTATCGGTCGCGCGCGGCAGCGCATAATCCATCAGCGACGCAGAGATAAGCTGTCCACTCGCGTCATAGACCGTGTCTTCCATGATGGCCTGGCCGATGCCCTGCCCGATGCCGCCATGCACCTGCCCTTCAAGCAGGAGCGGATTGAGCGTGACACCGAAGTCATCGACCACCACATAGTTCTTGAATTCGATGTGCCCCGTCTCGGGATCGATCTCGATCTCGCAGATATGCGTGCCGTTCGGATAGGTCGGCGCAGGCGGAATGAAGTTCTTTTCGATGCCGCAAAGCTGGTCCGTGGAAACGCCAGGCTTCGCCGCAAGCTCGGTAAAAGAAAGCGCGCGGTTGGTGCCGCGCACGCGCGCAAGGCCATCCGCGATTTCCACCTCTTCGAGCTTCGCATCGAGATGTTGCGCGGCCAGCGCCTTCAGATTGTCCGCAAGCTTGATCGTCGCCTTCTGCACGGCGGAGCCGCCGGTCGGCATCGAACGCGAGCCGACAGTGCCGCCGCCGGTCGGGACGAGATCGGTATCGCCGGTGATCACGTTGACCTTTTCCAGCGGCAGCCCGAGCTGATCGTGCACGAGTTGCGCAAACGTCGTGGCGTGGCCTTGCCCGTTGGTCTGCGTACCGACAAGAACGGTGGCGGAGCCGTCCTTCTCGATGCGAACCGTGGATGTCTCCGGCGCGGTCTGGCCGCAGGCTTCGATGTAACTCGACATGCCAATGCCGCGGACTTTGCCGTTCTTCTTCGACTCGGCAAAGCGCGAAGCGAAATTCTTG
>JAKFYO010000116.1 GCA_021730825.1 Hyphomicrobiales bacterium | reverse complement strand
GGAGTGATCCCAAGAAGAGCGGCAGCACCAATCGCCGCCGCGTGTCAGGCCAAGCGCTTCGATATCGCGGCTCTCGGTGTCGCCGCCGGCAATGCCGGAAATGTTGCGATCCCTCTTGTGAAGGCGCTGACCGCGGCAGTCGCGCGTCGCGACAAGCAGGCCGCGCGCTTCGTGCATTGGGGCGCGACCAGCCAGGACGTGATCGACACTGCGACCGTACTTGCGCTCCGCGAAGCAACCGATCTGCTGGCGGCTGATCTCGCCCGCGCGATCAAAGGTTTTGTTTCGCAAGCAAAGAAACATCGCACGAGCGTGATGGCGGGCCGCACCTGGCTGCAACAGGCGTTACCCACTACGTTCGGTTTGAAAGCCGCAGGCTACGCAGCTTCGCTCGCACGCGCGCGGAACCGCATGATCGCGGCAGTCGAAGACGCTTCTGTGCTTCAGTTCGGCGGCGCGTCGGGAACGCTTGCGGCACTCGGCAAGAAAGGTAT
The DNA here is from genome assembly GCA_021730825.1 of Hyphomicrobiales bacterium. Taxonomy (GTDB): domain Bacteria; phylum Pseudomonadota; class Alphaproteobacteria; order Rhizobiales; family Xanthobacteraceae. The sequence continues at coordinate 10,025 of JAKFYO010000116.1, read as the reverse complement.
TGCGGTCTCGAAAGCTTTCGCAAAATCGCTGAAACTCGAGGCTGCACCTGCGCCTTGGCACGCGCACAGCGACCGGATTGCAAACGCAGGAAGTGCCATCGCGATTGCGATTGGAGAATGCGCAAAGATCGCGCGCGACGTGTCGCTGATGATGCAGACGGAAGTCGGCGAAGTATTCGAGCCTGCGGGCGCGGGACGCGGCGGCTCTTCCACGATGCCGCAAAAGCGCAACCCCACGCTCTCCGCGCAAATTCTGGCCGCGAGCAATCTCGCGCCGGGGCTTGTCTCTTCCCTGCTAGCGGGCCTCGTGCACGAACATGAACGCGGAACCGGCGGTTGGCAGGCAAGCTGGCTCGCGCTGCCGCAGCTTCTCTTGATTGCTTCGGGCGCCTTCGAGCGCACGGCGGAAATCGCAACCGGGCTTGAAGTGGACAAGGCACGCATGCGCGCCAACCTCGAAGTCTCGAACGGGCTGATCATGGCAGAAGCTGTGCAATTCGCGCTCGCGGAGAAGCTCGGCAAGATGCAGGCGCATGACCTTGTGGCGAAAGCATCGAAACAGGCGCTGAGCAGCGGTAAGCATCTACGCGGCGCGCTGAACGAAAACCCGGAAGTCATGGAAATTCTGTCCGGCAAAAAACTCGCCGAACTGTTCGATCCCGCGAATTATCTCGGCGAGACGGATAAGTTCATCAGCGCGGATATCGCTGCCGCCGAACGCTCGCTGAAGAAATAAGAGAAGAAAAATGCCGACCATTGAGGCGAACGGAATCAAGATCAATTATCAGATCGACGGCGCGGAAAGCGCGCCGGTACTGATGCTGTCGAACTCGCTCGGCACCAATCTGCATATGTGGGACAAGCAAGCGCCCGCGCTCGCGAAGCGCTTTCGTGTCGTGCGTTACGACACGCGGGGCCACGGCAAGACTGAAGCCCCCTCCTACCCATACACTTTCGCAATGCTGGGTGCCGACGCCATCGCGCTCATGGATGCGTTGAAGCTTTCGAAAGTACGCTTCTGCGGCCTCTCGATGGGCGGGATGATCGGCATGTGGCTCGCGCGCAATGCGCCGTCCCGCATCGAGCAGCTCGTGCTTTGCAACACGGCGGCAAAATTCGGGCTTACCGACGTCTGGAACCAGCGCGTCGCGACCGTGCGCGCTTCCGGCATGCAGTCCATTACGGGCGCCGTCATCGAGCGCTGGTTCACGAAAGAGTTTCGCGAGAAGTCGCCGAAAGAAATCGAGCCGATTGTCGAAATGCTGCACACGACAAAGCCCGAGGGCTATGCCGGCAACTGCGCCGCGATCCGCGATGTCGATCAGCGCTGGCAGATCGGCGGCATCAAAACGCCGACGCTCGTGATTGGCGGCAAGCACGATCCCGCGACGCCGTATGAAGCGGCCGAACTGATCGCGAAACGAATTCCCGGCGCGAAGCTGGTAGGCCTCGACGCCGCACACCTTTCCAATATCGAACAGCCCGAAGCCTTCACGAAGGCACTCGACGGATTCCTCAAGGGTTAAGAACATGGACGAACGCGAACGTCACGAAAAAGGAATGGCGCGGCGCCGCAAGGTGCTCGGCAACAAATGGGTTGATCGCGCGGTCGCAAACCAGAACGACTTCAACCGCGACTTTCAGGATCTGATCACCCGCTACGCCTGGGGCGAGATCTGGACGCGCCCGCATTTCGACGACCGCACGCGGCGTCTGATCGTAATCGGCTCTATGGTGGCACTTGGCCGCTGGGAAGAATTCCGCCTGCATGTGCGCGCGGCAATGACCGAAGGCGGCTTCACCAAAGACGATATTAAAGAATTGCTCTTGCAGCAGGCGATTTACTGCGGTGTGCCGGCGGCAAACACCGCCATGCACGAAGCATCGCAAGTTTTCGCGGAAATCGAAAAGAGCTAGTGCGTGCCGCGTGAGCGCAGCGACGCTTCGCGGAATGCCTGCGGGGTCGAGCCGGTCTGCTTCTTGAAGAAGCGCGCGAAGTGCGATGGATCCGCAAACGCGAGATCGTAAGCGACCTCGCCGATGGTCAGATCAGTGAATACGAGCTGGCGCTTCGCTTCGGTCAGCAACCGTTGCCGCAACAGGTGGCCTGCCGTGACGCCGGTCGCACGCTTCACGTGATCGTTGAGGCGATCCGCCGTCATCGCGAGCTTGCCCGCGTAAAAGCCGATCTGCCGCTCCGAGCGGAAATTTTCTTCGATCAGACGGCGCAATTCCTCGACGGTCGCATCCGCGGGCGCAAGCGTGATCGTGCCGGACAATTCGCGGCTCGCGGCAAGGCGCGCGACTTCCACGCCGATCAGCGCGAGGATTGCGCGCATCGCGACTTCGAAACCTTCGCGGCCGAGAAACTCTTCTTCCATGAGATCGCGGCAGTGTGCTGCAAGACGCGCGACTTCCGGCGTGGCCGCAGGCAGCAATGGCTGCGCGGCGAGATGCTTCAGCCGCGCGAGCGCGACATTCGCCTGCTCGCCGAGCGACTCGGTTACGTCCTCGGTGAAATTGATGACATAGCCTTCGGTAACTTTCGGCTTGAAACGAAAGCCATGTGCCACCGTCGGCGCGAGCATCATCACGACCGGCGCTTCGAAACCGATCGACTCCGCCTCAAGGTCGAGCATGCCGCCGCCCTGCTCCACCAGCATGATCTGGAAGAGATTGCGGTGACGGTGCGGTGCGATCACCCAGTTATTTCCGGGCGAGCGATGGGTCAGCCGCTCGATGTGAACGAAATCGAACGCCTGATCGTCCGGCGGATCGCCGTAAAGGTGGAACAGAGGAAGAGTGGCCCGCTTCATGGACGGCAAAATAGGTCAGCCGGGGAGCAAAAGAAAAGCATTCCTTTGCAACAGGCTTTACGCAAAAAGCCCCGCCAAAGCGGCGGGGCTTTTCCTTTATTTACAGGAGTTTAGCGCTTCTGCTGCTGGCCGCCTTGCTGGCCACCTTGGTGACCGCCCTGCTGCCCGCCCTGATTGGGGTTCTGCTGGTTCTGCTGGCCGCCTTGCTGCTGCTTCTGGCCGCCCTGCTGCTGGTTTTTATCCTGATTGGGATTGTTCGCCATGGACGTTTACTCCTTGAGGGTTCCTCCCCTTGAAGAGTGAACCCGCATTTTCCGGCTTCGTTCCCCGGAACTTTCACGGGTCTTGCATGACAATGCCCATGTGCGCGCATTTGCGAGATGGAAAAGCCAGTGCCGCATTTGGCGCGGGCCCACGCTTCAAGCTAGTTTCGCATCAGGGCAAGGGACCGCACCGGCAGAAGTGCGGAAGGATAGATGGAGTATTTCCTCCAGCAATCGATTAACGGCTTCGCGCTGGGCTCGATCTATGGCCTCGTCGCGATCGGCTACACGATGGTCTACGGGATCATCGGCATGATCAATTTCGCCCATGGCGATATCTTCATGGTCGGCACCTTCATCGCGCTGATCGCCTTTCTGATCCTGGTTGCAATCGGCATCACCGCCATTCCGCTCGCACTATTTCTGATGTTGCTGATCGCGATGCTGCTGACCTCGCTCTATGGCTGGGCGGTCGAGCGCATCGCCTACCGGCCGCTGCGCGGCTCGTTCCGTCTTGCGCCGCTGATCTCGGCGATCGGTATGTCGATCGTGCTGCAAAATTATGTGCAGCTCGCGCAGGGCGCACGCGTGAAAACCTTGCAGCCGCTGATAACCGGCACGCATACGGTGCTCGATCTCGGTAATCGCTTCGTTGTGCAAATTTCCAATATCCAGATTCTGATCGTGCTCACCACGCTCGCCTTGATGACCGGCTTCACCTGGATCATTTCCTCGACCTCGCTTGGGCGCGACATGCGTGCCTGCGAACAGGATCTGAAAATGGCAGCACTCCTCGGCGTCGATACCAACAGAACGATCTCGCTCACCTTTCTGATCGGTGCTGCGCTCGCCTCCGTCGCAGGCATGATGTACCTGCTCTATTACGGCGTGATCGACTTTCACATCGGCTTCGTCGCGGGCGTAAAGGCGTTCACCGCTGCCGTGCTCGGCGGCATCGGCTCGCTGCCCGGCGCAATGCTCGGCGGATTGCTGATCGGACTGATCGAGACGTACTGGTCCGCTTATTTCTCTGTGCAGTACAAAGATGTCGCCGCCTTCTCGATCCTGATCGTTGTGTTGATTTTCATGCCGACCGGTATTCTTGGCCGGCCCGAAGTCGAGAAAGTATGAGCGCAACAAGAACCGGAAACGCCTCGGTGCTCTCGCATGCGCTGAAAGATGCGCTGATCGCGGCGATCGTTGCGTTCGGCTTGTTCATGCTCTTGCTCGGTTTTCTCACCGACGACTCGCGCGGACCGTTGCGGTTGCTCTCGCGTCCCGTATTGCTCGCAACAACCGTCGGCATCGTCTTTGTCGGACGCTTCCTGATTTCGCTGCTCTATTACAACGCGGCAGCGCTTCGCTACTATCTTGGCGAGTTGTGGACTGCGATCTGCAACTTCGCGCGCGAATTCAAAATAGCGCTGCTCGTTGTCCTTCTCTTGATCGGTGGCGGCTGGATTTTCTTTTCGCCGAAAGACTGGCCGCTGATCCTGATTACGGTTGCAACCATCCTGATCGGCGTGCGGTTCGGCTTCAGCGCGGCACTGCTCGTATTCGCAGCGCTGTTCCCGGTCGCGTTCTACAACAATCCGTATTTCCTCGGCATTGCGATCATCATTCTGACCTACGTGATGCTCGGCTGGGGCCTGAACATCGTGGTCGGCCTCGCAGGCTTGCTCGATCTCGGCTACGTCGCCTTCTATGCCGTCGGCGCCTACTCGTATGCGATCATCGCACAGGCTTACGGCTGGTCGTTCTGGGTATGCCTGCCGCTTGCCGGCTTGTTCGCGGCGTTCTTCGGAATTCTGCTCGGCTTTCCGGTGTTGCGTCTGCGCGGCGACTATCTCGCGATCGTGACGCTTGCTTTCGGTGAAATCGTCCGCATCGTGCTGCTGAACTGGGTTTCCTTCACCAACGGCCCGAACGGCATCGGCTCGATCCCGCGCGCGAGCTTTTTCGGCATTCCATTCAACGCAACCGACGAAGGCTTCGCTGCGAAATTTGGACTGGAATTCGACCCGACACACCGCACGGTGTTTCTGTTCTATGTAATCCTCGCGCTCGCGCTGATCACGAACTGGGTCACGATCCGGCTTCGCAAGCTTCCCGTAGGCCGCGCGTGGGAAGCGCTGCGCGAAGACGAAATCGCCGTGCGCTCGCTCGGCATCAACCCGACCAACACCAAGCTCACGGCATTCGCGATCGGCGCGATGTTCGGCGGCTTTGCCGGTGCTTTCTTCGCAACCCGTCAGGGCTTCATCTCGCCTGACTCCTTCACCTTCCCGGAGTCGGCACTCATTCTCGCAATCGTCGTGCTCGGCGGCATGGGCTCGCAGATCGGCGTTGCGATTGCCGCGACCGTGATGACCGCGAGCTTCGAGCTGTTCCGCGAGTTCGAACAGTTCCGTCTCGTGATCTTCGGCTTCGCCATGGTCGGCATCATGGTTTGGCGTCCGCGCGGTCTGGTCTCCACGCGCGAGCCGACGGCTTACCTGAAAGAACGCAAGACCATCTCGGTTGAGCATGTTGCGGAGGGCCGCGGCTGATGACGAACGCGCCGATCCTTTCGCTGCAAAATCTCACCATGCGCTTCGGCGGCCTGCTTGCCGTGGACGATCTTTCTTTCGATGCAAAACGCGGCGACATCACCGCGCTGATCGGACCGAATGGCGCGGGCAAGACTACGGTCTTCAACTGCATCACCGGGTTCTACGAGCCGACTTCCGGCGGCATTCACGTCACCCATGACGACGGCAAGAAGTTCTCACTGGAGAAGCTGCCGGATTTCAAGATTGCGCAGCGCGTTCATGTCGCGCGCACCTTCCAGAACATTCGCCTTTTCGCCGGCATGACCGCGCTCGAAAATCTTCTGGTCGCGCAGCACAACACCTTGATGCAGGCATCCGGATACACGCTGTTCGGGCTGTTCGGTTTGCCCGGTTACCGCAAAGCCGAGCGCGAAGCGATCGAGCTTGCGCGCGACTGGCTCGAGAGAACGCAACTCACCGATCGCGCGGACGATCCGGCGGGCAGCCTTCCCTACGGTGCACAACGGCGTCTGGAAATCGCGCGCGCAATGTGCACGAGGCCCGTACTGCTCTGCCTCGACGAACCCGCCGCCGGCCTGAACCCGCGCGAGTCCGATGAACTGAACGTGCTGCTACGCTCGATCAAGAACGAGACCAGGACCTCGATCCTCTTGATCGAACACGACATGAATGTCGTGATGGAAATTTCGGATCATGTGGTTGTGCTCGACCACGGCAAGAAAATTTCCGAGGGCACACCGGATTTCATCCGCAACGACCAGAAAGTGATCGCCGCTTATCTCGGCGTCGAGGAAGATGCCGTCGAAGAAATCGAAGCGGAGGTTGGCCTGTGAGCGAGCCACTGCTTTCGATAAAAGGCGTCTCCGCGTTTTACGGAAGTATCGCCGCGCTTAAAGGCATCGATGTCGATGTGATGCCCGGCGAGATTGTCACCATCATCGGCGCGAACGGCGCGGGCAAGTCGACTCTGATGATGACAATCTGCGGCAACCCGCAGGCACGCGAGGGACGCGTTATTTTCGAAGGCCGCGACATCACGCATCTTCCCACGCACGAAATCATGCGGATGAAGATCGCGCAGTCGCCGGAAGGCCGCCGCATCTTCCCGCGCATGACGGTTTACGAGAATTTACAGATGGGAGCCGCAACCGCCGAAGGCGGCGACTTCGGAAGCGATCTCGCGCGGGTCTATTCGCTGTTCCCAATCCTCGAAAAACGATCGAGCCAGCGCGGCGGCACGCTCTCCGGCGGCGAGCAGCAGATGCTGGCCATCGGCCGCGCACTGATGAGCCGTCCTCGCCTGCTGCTTCTTGACGAGCCGTCGCTCGGCCTTGCGCCATTGATCGTGCGCCAAATTTTCTCTGCGATCCGCGACCTGAACCAGCGCGAGAAGCTCACGATCTTTTTGGTCGAGCAGAATGCGTTTCATGCGCTCAAACTCGCGCACCGCGGCTACGTCATGGTCAACGGCCGCATCGCCTTGCAGGGCACCGGCCGCGAACTGCTTGAACGCCCGGAAGTCCGCAGCGCATACCTTGAAGGTGGCCGGTAAAACTACGGCGCGTAACAGCCGCATAAAAACCCGTGACAACCCGCCAATTCCCGCCAAGAATAGCCGGGAGCAATCCGTAACATCGCTTTGTTTCAGAGGGAGAAACTATGAAAAGCGCACGTCTCATTGGCTTGTTTGCCGCCGCGGTTCTCGCGACCGGCACGACCGCTAATGCCCAGATTACCGTCGGCGTAGCCGGTCCGATGACCGGACAATATGCGTCGTTCGGCGAACAACTTCGTAATGGCGCGACGCTCGCGCTCGAAGATATCAACGCCGCAGGCGGCGTGCTGAAGCAGCAGTTGAAGCTTGTCGTCGGCGACGACGCCTGCGATCCGAAACAGGCGCGCGCAACTGCCGACCGCTTGGCCGGCCAGAAAGTGCCGGTCGTGTTCGGCCACTTCTGCTCTTCGTCGTCGATCCCCGCGTCGGAAGCTTATGCGGAAGGCAACGTCCTTCAGATCACGCCGGCTTCGACCAATCCGACCTTCACCGAACGCAAACTCTGGAACGTGTTCCGCACCTGTGGCCGTGACGACCAGCAGGGCGCGCTCGCCGGAAAATATCTCGTCGACAACTTCAAGGGCAAGAAGATCGCGATCCTCGACGACAAATCGACCTACGGCGCAGGTCTCGCGAACGAAACCAAGAAGGCGGTGAATGCGCTCGGCGTCACCGAAGCGATGCGCGAGTCTTATACGCAGGGCGATAAGGACTTCACCGCGCTCGTCTCGCGCATGAAGGCAGCCGACATCGATATCGTCTTCGTCGGCGGCTATCACACCGAGTCCGGCCTGATCCTTCGCCAGATGCGCGACCAGGGCATGAAGACCTTGCTGATGGCGGGCGACGCGCTTGCCGATAAGCAGTTCGCCGCGATCACCGGCCAGCACGCCGGCGGCGTGTTGATGACCTTCGGCTCCGACCCGCGCAACCGTCCCGCGGCTGCCGAAGTCGTGAAGAAGTTCAAGGCCAAAGGCATCGATCCGGAAGGCTACACGCTCTACACCTACGCCGCGATGCAGATCTGGGCGCAGGCAGTTGCGAAAGCCAACACCACCGACCCGAAGAAGGTCGCGGAAACGATCCGCGCCGGAAAATGGAACACGGTGCTCGGCGAAATTTCCTATGATGCCAAGGGCGACATCACCGTCACCGACTACGTGATGTACGAGTGGAAAGCAGACGGCACCTACGCCGAATTGAAGAAATAAGCTTCTTCAACATTCAAAACGAAAGCCCGCCGGAAACGGCGGGCTTTTTTTGTTGGCGCGTGATCCCGAAAAGTGGGAACCGGTTTTCGGACAAGATCACGCGCAAATAAAAAGATTACCCGAACGTCGCAAGCGCCGGAAACATCTCGAGCAGCCAGAAGCCGAAGGCGTTGATCCAGCCGGTAAGAAATCCGATTCCGGTAAGCACGAGAAACGCACCCATGATTTTCTCGATGGTGCCGAGCCTCGCACGCATCTTCGCGAACACACCAAGAAACGCATCGAGCGCAAAAGCGGCAAGCATGAACGGAATGCCGAGGCCAAGCGAATAAACCGCGAGCAACCCCGCCCCTTTCGCAACCGTGTTTTCGGACGCCGCAACCGCGAGGATTGCGGCAAGCACCGGCCCGATGCACGGCGTCCAGCCGAACGCGAAGGCAAGACCCATCACATAGGCGCCCCACAAGCCGACCGGCTCATTCGGTTGCAGCCGCGTCGTGCGGTAAAGAAACGCGATACGATAGACGTCGAGGAAGTGCAGCCCCATCGCGATGATGGCAAGACCGGCTATGATCGAAAGCCAGTAAGACCATTCGCGCAAATATCCGCCGATCGCGGATGCGGTCGCACCAAGCGCGACAAAGACGGTGGCAAAGCCGAGCACGAAAAGGAAAGCCGCCGCGATCTCGCGTCGTGCGACCCGCGAAACGCTACGGCGCGCGGCAAGTTCGTCGAAACTCGTGCCCGCGAGATACGCGAGATACGGCGGCACCAGCGGCAACACGCAAGGCGACAGAAAACTTAAGAGGCCTGCGATCAGCGCGGCGGTGAGCGAAACTTCGGTCATGCGTGCAGTTCTGCGCGGGCCGCGCATCGGACGCAAGCCCGCTCGCCGGATCGTGATGCTTGCCGGGCCACTGCTGCCGGGTTTTAGTCGCAGTCATGAGAAATCTGATCACAGATGTCGCAGGCGTTCTTGTCGGCCACGCCGACGATGAGAAGCTCGCCAGCGGCACCACCGCGATCATCTTCGAGGAGCCTGCGGTCGCCTCTGCCGACATTCGCGGCGGCGGGCCCGGCACGCGTGAACTCGATCTGCTCGATCCGGTCGCGACCGTCGATCGCATCGACGGTCTCGCGCTCTCCGGCGGCTCTGCATTCGGTCTCGACGCGGGTGCCGGCGTGCAGGCATGGCTCGCAGAACAAGGCCGCGGCTTCGCGGTCGGCACGGCGAATATCCCGATCGTGCCGGGCGCGATCCTGTTCGATCTTCATTCCGGCGGCGACAAGAACTGGGGGCGTTTCCCGCCCTATCGCGACCTCGGTTACGCAGCGGCGCAGAACGCCGCGAAAGATTTCAAGCTGGGCACGGCCGGAGCAGGCTACGGCGCGAAGACGCAAAATTTGAAAGGCGGCATTGGCTCCGTATCGGCAATATCGCCAGACGGTTTCACCATCGGCGCGATTGCCGCGGTGAATGCCGCAGGCCGCGTGACACTCGGAGAAGACGGCCATTTCTTCGCGGCCGCGTTCGAACAGAATAAAGAGTTCGGCGGGCGAGGTTTTCCAATGCAGCAACCAGAAATTTCAACCGCGCTCAAAGGAGATCAGCGGCAGAACACGACGAT